>JBMZDS010000029.1:0-11628 GCA_049614465.1 Chitinophagales bacterium | reverse complement strand
TTTTGCTGACGATTGGCGTATATACTTTGTTCTGCCTTCGTTTTCTTTTTTTATAATTCGATTTTGTCAAAGCTCCATTCGTCTATTGCAAATTCATCAACTATCTTATCGTGCCTTTTATCAATTGCTTTTTTGTCCCACCGAATTAAGTCTTTGCTTAAAAATGATTTTATTTCTGCTTGTTGTTTCAAAAGAGGATTTGCATTGTAGGAATCCAATTTATTTTTAAATGGCTTATTTCCTATTGATGAATTATGTGAACCTGAAATCAGCATTAAATTCCCTACACAATTCAAATATTCTTTTCTAAACTCTTCATCATATTCATTGTCTTTGTTCACTTCGTATCCTGATTTTAACTCTTCTTCTTCACTTGGTGTTTGTGGCGAAATATGTTCTATTTGTTCATTTTCGATACTTCCATTTCCGATGCTATATCCCTTCCCTTGAATAGAATCTTCATATCTCCAAAGTAAATAATTCAACACTTTGTTTTCGTACATCCAACTATTCAAATAGTCCTCTATTCTGTCATCGCCCCAATACCATGAATCATTAAGTTTCTTTTTTAAATGCCGCTTTAATTTCTTTAAATCTCCGTCAAAACCCTCTAATATTTCATTCAGACGACTTCTAATGTCAGCACGACTATTTATTAAATGAAACCTAAAAACCAATACTTCCATTAAATGAAATAGCTTTGAGAGTTTCTCTTTATCTTCTCCAAAATATTTATAACCCTTAATGAAAAAGGGATAAACGAAAACTGGAATTGATAAATTTCTAAGATTTTTTAAGTTTCTGTCAGAGGATTTTTCGAGTTTCTTCATATTGAAAAATGAGGTATGAAGTTCATTACAAAAACCTTTTATCCATTGGACTTTTTCATTTTTCGATTTGAATAATTCCTTAACATCGTCAAGAGTTCGATAATTATATCCTTTTACATATGCGTTACAATGATAAATCAAAACACTATCTTCATTTAAATCTTTGTAATCATTGATTATGATGTAGATTTGTTTGAAAATATTTGATATGTATTCGATATTTGATTCTGTTTCTTCGGGGTCACTATAAACATACATTTGATACATAAAGTAAGATTTCAGCTTTTCCATATTAGTTAAGTCTTTGCCTCTGTTATTTTGAAGCTCAAACATTAAAGCAGAATCTTTTTTTCCTTCTAATTCAATTGATGTAAGTTCAGTTAACTCTAATTTTTCAAAAATTTTTAAAAGGTCAACTGTTTTTTCTTTAGCTAACTCTTTCTTAAAGTGTCTTTTCGCACCTATTATTTTCTTTTGTGAAAGTGTACTTACTTCATATTTATTTTTTCCTTCTACAATTATTGTATCAAAACAAGCTCTATCGTATTCAACAGGGCGTAATTTTATATTTCCTTTATTTCGTAAATATATTTTTTCTTTATCCTCAATGTCAATATCAATTTCAGCTCCTTTTTTTTCTCTTTCTTGCAATATATCTAAAATTGCTCTCATGAAAATGGTAAGTGTTGTCAATCTCTGTTGACCGTCAATGACTTCGTACTCTTTGTCTTTCTTTATTGTTTCAAGTAGTAAGTTTCCGAAGAAATAATTGTTATTTCCTTTTATCTGTTCCCTCAAATCATTAAGTAATGTATTCCATTGGTCTTTATCCCAAGAATATGCTCTTTGGTAAACGGGGATTACAAATGATTTTTGTGAACTGTCAAATAATCCTAAAACTGTTTTTTGATTGAATTGCATTTATTATTATGGTTTTGATTTTTTTCTTTTTAATGAGGCAGAACATTTGTACAAACGCAATGTCCAATTTATTAGACCTGCGTTTATTTCTCTTTCTTATAAAACAAATATATTATTTTTACATCAAAAGTTAAATTTTATTCGAATATAAAAGTGCTTATCCCTTTACCCGCTTTGGATTTGCCTTGATAAAACTGCTCCAATCTTTATGCCCGCCTTTTTGCGCTAGGGGATTGCTTTGTTGATAATAATGGCAAACGGCAACTGCCAATCCATCTGTAGCATCTAGGTTTTTTGGCATTTTATCAAATTTGCAGATAGATTGTAGCATGCCAGCTACTTGTTCTTTGCTCGCATTACCATTGCCCGTGATAGCTTGCTTTATTTTTTTAGGCGAATATTCTACTACAGGTACACCTTTGACCAGTACTGCCGCCATACTTACGCCTTGCGCTCTGCCGAGTTTGAGCATAGATTGTACATTTTTGCCAAAGAAAGGGGCTTCTACTGCACAGAGGTCAGGCTTGTATTCTTCTACGAGATAAGTCACTCGCTCAAAAATATGTTTGAGTTTCAATTGATGATTGTCTAGTTTGTTGAGCATCACAGAGCCGAGCGTGATGAGTTCTATTTTTTTGCCTACGATACGTATCACGCCATACCCAAATATGGTCGTACCCGGATCAATTCCTAAAATGATAGTATCGTTTTGTTCTTTGCTCATTGTTTGAAAAATATCTTTTATCTTTGAAATTCCCAAAATACTTAAATTGGAGAACCGCAAGTTAAAGAAATATCTGCTGATTGCTTTAAAAGTAATTCTTTTTGTCGTGATGGCGTATTTGATTTATATCCAAATCAATTCGAAGTCAGGCGAGATAGATTTTATCGCAGAGTTCAAAAAAGGATTGCATTGGCAAAGATTGCCCTTGTTGTTGGCGATTTTGGCTTGTGTTCCACTCAATTGGTTTGCAGAAAGCGTCAAGTGGCGATTGTTTGTCAAGCGATTTCAACCCAATTTTGACAAGAAAAAATCATTACGTTCTGTGATTATTGGTTCATTCTTTGGTTTTGTCACACCCAATAGAGTAGGAGAGTTTGCAGGGCGATTGTACGGTATAGAAAAGGAAAATTGGGGCAAAGGATTTGCTGCTGGATACTGGGGAGGCGCAGCGCAGTTTTTCGTTACATTTAGTATAGGCGCATTTATGGGATGGCGTACTTTATTGTATTATCTAGAGATAGATGCAGGCAATAAGTTTGTGATACCCGGTATTATCTTGTACGCTTTGGGTATTTTATTGGCGTTTTTCTGCATGAAAACTTTAATTGCTAAAGTCCAAAAATTCTCTTTCCTCAAGAAGTTTACTAAAAAATATCGTTTTGATTTTGATATGCCTTTTGGCGAATTGATAAAAGTGCTTTTTCTCACAATCACGCGTTATTCTATTTATGTGACGCAGTATTGTATGGCATTGCATTTCTTTGGTTTGGATTTGCCATTCATGGATTTATATTCTTCGGTATCAACTATGCTGCTCGTTCATACATGTATTCCGTCATTGCCATTTGTAGATCTGGGCGTCAAAGGAAATGCACTTATGCTTATCATGTCATCTTATACACCTAATCAGATAGCGATATTGATGGCTATCTTACTGATATGGTTGATAAATATCGTATCGCCTGCAATTGTGGGATATTTCTTTTTTGCGAAAGTAAAAGCAAAACGTAAAGAAGCCGTAGAAGAATAAAATCAGCAATAGTCTGTAGAGTTGTCAAGTGAAAGCATTTGACAAAGCAAAAAAGTCTCACGGTCTAAAAATCTCAATATCTAAAGGTCTATTTACACCAACATATTAACAGGGTTCTCCAAATTCTGCTTGAGCGTCTGTAAAAAACGAGCACCAACAGCACCATCTACTACACGATGATCGCAAGAGAGTGTCATTTTCATAATTGTATTTTCGATGAGTTCTCCATCTTGAAGTGCTAATTCTTTTTTCATGCCACCTACAGCCAAAATACATGCATCTGGCGGATTGACAATAGCTGTAAATTCTGCTATTCCCATCATACCTAGATTAGAAATACTAAATGTATTGCCTTGCATTTCGTCTGGAGACAATTTTTTACTTTTTGCTTTCTGCGCAAATTGTTTAGTCTCTTGCGCTAAATGAGCAAGTGTTTTATTGTCAGCAAATCTGATAACAGGCACGACCAATCCTTCATCTACGGCAACTGCCATTCCTATATGTATGTGGTCGTTGTAGCGAATTTTGTCGCCAAGCCATGAGCTGTTGACATCTGGATGCTTTCGTAGAGCAGATGCAGTCGCTTTGATTACCAAATCATTGAAAGAAATTTTTACGGGAGAAATCTCATTCATTGCCTTTCTAGCTTCTATTGTTTTATTCATATTGACTTCGATAGTCAAATAGAAATGTGGTGCACCAAATTTGCTTTCGCCCAATCTTTTTGCGATTACTTTTCGCATTTGGCTCACTTTCACTTCTGTATAGCTTTCTTCAGCTACGATTTGTGGCAATTTTACTTCTTTTATTTCCATAGCGGGAGTAGGACTCGATACTGCATTTGCAGTTGGAGCGGCTGTAGTTTTATTTGCCTCAAAATTTTCTACATCACGCTTTACGATACGACCATCATCACCACTGCCTTTGACAGTAGAAATATCGATTCCTTTATCTGCTGCTATTTTTTTAGCTAAAGGACTTGCTTTTATTCTATCATCATTTGTTGTATTGCTTTCTTCTGCTACGGCAAACTCTACTACATTGTCAGTATTGTCTTCTTTGGCAGTTTCTATAGCTGGACTATCATCATTACTGTCTGCATTCTGTTCGGCTTCTAGCAAAGCTGCAAAATCTTCTCCTTCTTCTCCTAGTATTGCAACCAATCCATTGACAGGAATAGTATCACCATCTTTGATAGCTATATGAAGCACGGTACCTTCTTGAAAAGATTCCCACTCCATAGTAGCTTTGTCTGTTTCGACTTCGGCTATTACATCACCTGTTTCTATTGTATCTCCTACTTTTACGAGAATAGATGCAAATACACCTTCTTCCATCGTGTCACTCATGCGGGGGAGTCGTAGTACTTCTGCCATAATATATTGGTTGGTTTATGATGGCGAATTTACGACAGCTATTTTTATTTTTGCAATGAAATTTGATGATGTTTTCTTTCTTTAATATTTATGAGGCAAAACCAAATAAAAACCTTACTTTTGCACTCCATTTTTTATAAACAATTTTAAACACAAGGTAAATGAAACAATACGAAACTACATTTATCGTGACTCCAGTTCTCAATGATGGGGACGTAAAGAAGACCATAAAAGGATATATGGACTTTCTTAAATCCAATGGAGCACAAATAGTGGAGGAAGACCACTGGGGGATGAAGCAATTGGCTTATCCAATTAAGAAAAAGACTACAGGTATCTACCACCATGTGGAGTACACTGCTGAGCCTGAGTTGATAGACAAGCTAGAGCTTTCTTTGAGAAGAGATGAGAGCATCATGCGCTTTTTGACTATCGTGTTAGACAAGTATTCTAAAAAATACAACGATGACAAACGTGCAGGACTTGTAGGTAGAAACAAGAAGAAGAAAAAAGATGACGAACCAAAAGCAGAGGAGGCATAAAAATGGCACAAAATAAAAACATAAGATTCCTATCAGCAATTAAGATAGGGAAAATGCAAAAGAAATACTGCCGTTTTAGAAAAAATGGTATCAAGTATATCGATTACAAAGATCCTCAGTTTTTGTTGAGCTTTGTAAATGATCAAGGTAAAATATTACCAAGAAGATTGTCAGGAAATTCATTAAAGTATCAACGTAAAGTAGCTCAAGCTATCAAGCGAGCTCGTCATTTAGCATTGATGCCTTACACTACAGATTTATTAAAATAATAAGGAGGAAAGACTATGGAAATTATTTTAAAAAAAGAAGTAACGAGTTTAGGTGTAGCAAATGATTTGGTAACTGTGAAAAACGGTTATGCAAGAAACTATTTGATACCACAAGGTTTTGCAGTAAGAGCATCTGCTGATGCGATGAAGCAAAGAGAAGCTGATCTACAAAATGCAGAAGCGCAAGCAGAAGCATTGCTTGCAGACTACAAAGTAATAGCAGAGAAATTGTCTGCTGCTACTGTGACTGTTGGAGCAAAAGTAGGTACTACAGATAAAATATTTGGTAGTGTAACTACGCATCACTTAGCTGAGTCTATCAAGACACAGTTGGGAATAGATGTAGATAGAAAAGCACTAGAGATACTAGGAGAAGAAATTAAAACACTAGGCGACTATAAAGCTGCTGTGACACTTCACGCTGAAGTATCTACAGAACTTAACTTTACAGTTGTAGCAGAGTAAGTTTTTTCTACAAGAAAACTAAAGAGTGGTTTGAGAGAGAAGTTTAGGCTTTAATCCAAACCACTTTTTTTGTTTCAAAAAACTCTTCTTTATAGTATTCTGTAAGAGGAGTAATGGTTGCACGAAATCCTATTGGTTTTAGCTCTTCTGTCAGATCTCCACCTTTTAGAAAAAGGTATTCTGATTCTTTTTTATTGACAAGATGTTTTGTCCATCCCAGTAGTTTTGTTGTCTGAGCAACTGCTCTAGATACAATGTAGTCGTACTTTCTATTTAGTTCTTCAACTCTTTTTTGTTCTCCTTTGAGATTTTTTAGTGCTAGGCTGTCAGCTATTTCATTGACGACTTTTATTTTTTTCCCAATAGAATCTACAAGATGAAACTTGCATTTGGGATAATAAATAGCCAAAGGAATACCCGGCAATCCACCTCCGCAACCTAAATCTAATATTTTACTATCTCGTCCAAATCTCTTGAATTTTGTGATAGCTAGAGAGTGTAGTATATGCCTTTCTGCGATATGCTCGACATCTTTTCGAGAGATGACATTTATTTTTTGATTCCAATCAGTGTATAAATCTACAAGCTGCTCGTATTGTTCGTACTGCTTAGATTTTAAATCTGGAAAATACTTTTTGATGATATCCATTGATGTATTTAGTAATCCTCTTTATTTTTGTGGAGTATATCTGCAAGCATTTTTTTTGCTCTAGAGATACGTATTTTTACTGTCCCAATAGGAACATTTGTACGCTGGGCTATTTCATCATATTTGAGTTCTTCAAAAAAGCGTAGCCTTATCAAATCGCGATACATTGGAGTGAGTTTGTCTATCATGGTTTGCATGATTTTATTGCGTTGTTCACGCACCATACTTTCTTCTGGATCGAGAGCGTCATCTATGATGTTGCTTGCAAATGTAGAGCCATTTTCATCATTCCCCATTTGCTTGTCTAGCGAAGTGGTCTCTAAACGCCTTTTTCGTATAAAATCTATAGCAGCGTTGGAAGCAATTTTGAAAAGCCATGTAGTAAAGGCATATTCAGTATTGTAATTTTCTATATTGTGAAAAGCCTTTGTAAATGTAAGCATTGTAAGATCTTCAGCATCATCACGATTATTGACAATCTTCAATATAGTAAATGAAATAGATTTTTGGTATTTGTCCAACAAAGCACCATAGGCAAGTTGGTCTCCATTTTCTTTAACTCTTCTTACGAGTTCTATATCATCTATTTTTCTTAAGTTTCCAGCCATAGTTCCTTGGTAAAGGCAAAAGTAAAACTACAAAATAAAATAACCAATAAAGAATATCAATGTAAAGTGTATGTAAAATCAACTGTGTAGCATTTAGTGTTCGGTATTGTCTTAGATTCAATAAAAGTCGCAATAAAAAGGGGAGGATAAAAAGAAATATAATCCCAGCTATGATGTCCTGTTGAATAATAAAAGAGATCGCAAATAG
The DNA here is from genome assembly GCA_049614465.1 of Chitinophagales bacterium. Lineage (GTDB taxonomy): Bacteria > Bacteroidota > Bacteroidia > Chitinophagales > UBA8649 > JBMZDS01. Next base: position 4,006 of record JBMZDS010000029.1, on the reverse strand, counting down.
ATAGTAAAATAGATGACTTAAGCTATATAGTCCTAGTAATATTTTCAATGAAAAAGGATAATGTTTGCCAGCTCCATAATGCCTAGTTTTTTGATGTATCCATTCTTTATATGTAGTAGGTGATTTACTTGTAGTAAAAGATTTTTTGTCTAAAACTGTAGCTGTGTTATCTTTTGTGGCAACTTGCTGAAATATCAAATCATCATCTCCACTGATACTTTTATTGCTTGCGTTAAAAACCTTTGCAGTAAGTAAAGATTTTTTGTAGGCTACATTTCTTCCTACCGCCATATATGGATTTCCTCTGCCTGCCCAACCCAAATATTGTAGCGCAGTTTGGAGTGTATCGTATTGAATCATTCGATTGAGTAATCCAGGTTTCTTTTCATAAGGAGAGTAGCCAATCACAATTTCCTTTGTAGCTGAAAAGCCACTTACCATTGATACAATCCATAAGTCAGTATTTGCTTTACAATCTGCATCTGTAAAAAGTAAATGGTCATACTTAGCAGCTTGTATCCCATTCCATAGTGCATGTCTTTTTCCTTTTAGGATTTTATCTTCATTCTCTAGATGTATGATTTTTAGCAGACTGTGTTTTCTTGCTTGTATATCGAGCCATTCTCTCGATCCATCAGTAGAGCAGTCATTGACGATTATCACTTCAAAATCATGATATTTTTGATTTACCCAAGTATTTAGGTGCGCTTTCAAATTATTGAGTTCATTTTTGGCACATATCACGATAGAAATTGGCATCTTTGTCTTTCCTATTTTTGTATGACTAATCTTGTTTTTTATCGAAGAAAAAACAAAAGCATAATACAGAAATTGTATCAGTAGTAGAATGAAAAGTATGTAAATCCAATAATTCAAGACGATAAATGAAATTTGAGCACCAACATAAAGATAAATTTTCAAAAGCAAGAGCAGGAGAGATAGAAACTGCTCATGGAAAGATACAAACACCCATTTTTATGCCTGTAGGAACAGTTGGAACGGTAAAAGGTGTTCATTTTGCAGAATTGGAAGAAGAAATTCAGGCAGAAATCATTTTGGGAAATACTTATCATCTTTTCTTGCGTCCAGGATTAGATATCTTACAAAAAGCAGGAGGACTGCACAAATTTAACGGATGGAGTAAACCCATGCTAACTGATAGTGGAGGCTATCAGGTATATTCTCTTTCTGGGCAGCGAAAAATAAAAGAAGAAGGAGTTAAATTTCGTAGTCATATAGATGGTTCTTTGCTTTGGTTTACACCCGAAAATGTAATGGACACACAGCGTAAGATTGGGGCAGATATTATCATGGCATTTGATGAATGTACACCATATCCCTGTGATTTTACTTATGCGAAAAATTCTATGGAAATGACACATAGGTGGCTCGATAGATGTATCAAAAGAATGGGGGAGACTGAACCTATTTATGGATATGAGCAAACATTATTTCCTATCGTGCAAGGAAGTACATATACTGATTTGAGAAAAAGATCGGCTGAGTATATTGCGAATACGAATCAAGCAGGAAATGCAATAGGCGGTCTTTCTGTAGGAGAGCCAGCAGAAGAAATGTATGCCATGACAGAAGTTGTGTGCGATATTTTGCCTGAAGAAAAACCAAGATACTTAATGGGAGTAGGTACTCCTGCTAATATATTGGAATCTATAGCACTCGGGATAGATATGTTTGATTGTGTGATGCCAACTCGTAATGCTCGAAATGGAATGTTATTTACCACACAAGGGATCATTAATATCAAAAATGCGAAATGGAAAGATGATTTTTCTCCTATTGATGAGTTTTCGCCAGCAAGTACAAGTCGTTTTCATACAAAAGCCTATTTACGACACTTATTGCATGCTAAAGAAAGACTAGGTGGTCAGATAGCGTCTATTAATAACTTAAGTTTTTATTTGTGGTTAGTCAAAGAAGCAAGGCAACAAATCGTAAAAGGTACGTTTTATGAATGGAAAGAACGTATGGTAAAACAAGTAATGCAGAGATTGTAATTTGCGAATTAATCAATAATCAACTAGTTGAAAAAATTAGACTTTTATATTATTAAGAAATTTTTGGGGACATTTTTCTTCATCCTTATGCTATTGGTATTGATAGCAGTTGTGATAGATTTTTCTGAAAAAATTGATAATTTTATTCAAAGTTCAGCTACATTTTCACAGATTCTTATAGAATATTATGCCAATTTCATTCCGCACATTGCGGCACTTTTGGCTCCCTTATTTATTCTTGTTTCAGTTGTTTTTTTTACTTCGCAATTGGCTACCCGCTCTGAGATTATAGCAATGACGAGTGGAGGGGTGAGTTTTTATCGTCTGATGGTGCCTTACTTGATAAGCGCAGCTATTTTAGGTGGTATACAGTTTTATTCCAATCATTATTGGATACCTAATGCCAACAAAGTACGTGTAGTATTTGAAGATGAAATGCTTGCCAAATGGAAGCCATCATCTAAAGTAGGAATCCATCGGAAGCTGGATGATAGCACGTATTTATATATGTCTAAATATTTGCTAAATGATAATAGAGGATTGAAAGCAACTGTAGAGACTTTTGAAGATGGAGAGTTGAAAACCAAATTAGCCGCAGCTGAAATGCGTTGGGATACTGTGCAAGAAAATTGGCTTTTTACGAGTTATTTTTCTAGAGAGTTTGAAGCAGAAGGAGAGATTTTTGAGCGGGGCGATACGATTCGTTTGGATTTGAATATTGTGCCAGATGATTTTCAGCGAAAATTGTCGAGTAAAGAAATGATGACGACTCCTGAGTTGAAATCCTTTATAACAGAACTAAAGGCAACAGGGCAGGAGTATGTGGAGTTTTATCAATTGGAATTGTATAGGCGTACATCTTCTGTGGGGAGTATTTTTATATTGACTATAATAGGATTAGCTATTGCTTCTCGAAAGATAAGAGGAGGACTGGGGATTCATATTATGGCTGCAATTGTCACTGGAGCATTGTTTGAAATGACAATGAAGTTTTCTACTACATTTACTACCAATGCAGGATTCCCTCCTGTGTTGGGAGTTTGGACACCCAATATTATTTTTGGTGTAGTGGCCTTGATTCTAATAAGATTCGCGCAGAAGTAGTTCTGTAAAGAAGAGAGAGAGTTCTACACAATATTTTACGCTTTTGTTGGTATTTTCACTAACAAACACTGTAAATTTTGCCGAATACAGAATAGTTCATCTCATAAATGTATCATGTCGGTTAAATGACCAACATGGGCGAATAAATCTATAGTTTACAACTTTGCCAAACTCTCTGTCAATAGTTTGATTTTCGCTTCACCATCTGCTAGTTTTTGCTTCTCTTTTGTAACTACAGCTTCTGGTGCATTATTCACAAAACGCTCGTTAGACAATTTTTTCTCTATAGATTTTACAAATCCTTGTGTGTATGCGAGCTCTTTTTCCATGTCAGCTTTTTTATCTTCCATATTGATAGTCTCACCAAGTGCGATAAAAAATTGTTGCCCTTTTACGATAAATGATTCACATCCTTCGACTTCTGCTGTTATTTTTTCAAGTGAAGAAAGGTTGCCTAGTTTCACGATTTTTGCTGCAAAGTCAGAAAAAATACTTTCATTATCTGCCAAGACAAATGCGTCTAGAGTATCTTTTGGTTTTACTTGATTTTTATTGCGAATGTCACGAATAGCAGAGATAATTTCTTTAGCGTATTCGCCTTTTGCGATAGCGTCATTATCGATATTTTTTGCTGTAGGATAATCTGTTATACAGATGCTCTCTCTTGTCTCTATTTGCTGATACAATTCTTCTGTAATGAAAGGCATATATGGGTGCAAGAGTTTCAAGATTTTATCATAAAATTCGATAGTTTTTTCTTTGGTAAAAGCATCAATAGGTTCGCCAAATGGAGGCTTGATAAATTCGAGATATGCACTACAGAAGTCATTCCAAATGAAATTGTATAGATTCATCAATGACTCCGAAATACGGTATGACTGCATTGA
>JBMZDS010000028.1:0-11672 GCA_049614465.1 Chitinophagales bacterium | reverse complement strand
TTTTTCTGTGACAGGAGGAGAACAGTTTGTAATAGAAATACAAGAAAATGCTGTAGGTAGTGAAAATACTTTTACTGTAACTGATGAAAATGGAACTACTATTGCTTCTGGTGGACCATTTGTCGATTTCTTTACAGATTTTGCATTAGACAACCATCAATACGATCTTTGTTTGCCATCAGGAAACTACACTTTTACTATTAATGATGCTGGAGGAGATGGGCTGTTAGCTACGTTTGGTGCTGCAGACCAGGGATATTATCGTATCACACAAAATGGTACAGAGATAGCAACAGAAGATGATTTTGGATCTCAAGATGTGGTCAACTTTAGTTCAGCAGGCACAGGAATCAATGCAGATTTTGATGTTACAGTCAATGGGCTCTCTGTTACTGTATCTGATATTTCTACAGGCGGCACTATTGTATCTCAAGATTGGGAAGCTACAGGAGCGGCTACAGAAAGTGGAACAGGCTCTTCTTTTACTACAACATATGCAAATAGCGGAACATATAGTATAACTCTTTATGTAAAAACAGCTAATGGATGTGAAGCTATTACTAAATCTGTAACTATTACTAATGGTGGTGGAAACGGAGGCGGAGGCGGAGTTGGCATCAATGATGTGAACATATACAATTTGAGCATTTACCCTAATCCAAGCAATGGAATGATTAATATTACTTTTGATTCTTCAGAAAAATTATCACTTTCTATCATTAATACAGTTGGAGCTGTTGTTTCAGACTATGGTTCTATTAGTAATAATGAAAGAATAGACATCAATCATTTAGCAGGTGGTATTTATTTTGTAAAACTACAAGGTGAAAAAGGTACTAGCATACAACGATTGATTGTAAAATAAATATTCTCCTTTAACAGGAAAAGAAAACCCTTTGCATAAGAGCAAAGGGTTTTCTTTTTACACTAAAGTACATCTTTGTTATCCTTGTACGTCCAATAACCTTTATTTGCAGAAAACAGACATTTCAAATGTCTGATATTAACTATTTTTCACTTTCATATCTATCAGATATATTTTGCATTAGAAAAATAGTTCAAAACTCACACGTCCTGTTTTTGAAGAATTCAGGATATAGACTTCCACACATTTATCGCATTGGATATTTGCATTGTGAAAAACAAAAAATAATCACAATGAAAAAAGTACAAGTATTATTGATAGCGATAGTAGTAGCTACTATGGCTTTCGCACAACCAGAAAAAGGAAACATTTATTTAGGCGGAAACTTAAACATAGGTTTTGGTGGAAGTAAAACAGAAGTAGGAAGCACTTCAACTGATGGTCCTAAGACATTCAACTTCGGAATCTCTCCAAAAGTGGGATATTTTATCTCTGATAAATTGTCTGTTGGATTAGATTTGGGATACAATATGAATTCTTCTAAATTAGAAGTAGATCCTACTACAACTACAACAACTTCTTCTATGATAGGAACAGGTGTTTTTGCTAGATATCATATTTTCCCAGTAGAAAAATTTGGTTTTTTCTTTGAAGGAAATGTAGGAGCAAGTTTTGGTGGCAATAACACAAAAACAGAAACTAGCGGCACTACTAATGAATACAAAAAAAGCTTATTTGGTATAAATGCCGGCATTAGTCCTGGTCTTGCTATTTATTTTAGCAAGAAAGTAGCCTTTGAAGCACAGTACGGATTTTTAGGTTTCACGTCTACAACAGAAACAGACGATAATGGAGCCGAAGACGTAAAAGATACACAAGGAGGATTTGGCTTAAATGTAAATCCATCTTCTTTCAAATTTGGAGTATCAGTATTGTTCTAATCATAGAAAATTTATAACACTTTAACCTTAACCCCTTTACACCATGTGAAGGGGTTTTTTATTTTAATCGTATTGAGCTAAAGACATTTCAATCGTTTCTTTTATACGATTTTGTAGGCTCTCGGGCGATAGTACTTTTACATTGGCTCCATAACTCATTATGGCCATAATGAACTCTATCGTAACACCTATTTCTAGAGATATGACTACGCCATCTTTCGTTTCTTTTACTATTTTCTGCGAGTGGTGCAAAGGTTGAGTCTTAATATACGCGCCTTGTGTAGGGGTAAAAGACAATTCTACTTTTTCTGGTTTTCCATCAAATGTAGTGATACCAAAAGCTCCTTGAAAATAAGACTTTGAAGAAAAGGTGTTATGCCATCTAAACGCTATATCTTCTTTTTGTCTTATTGCATTTATTCTGTCTAAACCTAATGTAATAATGTGCCCATTTTTCTCCAACATACCTATAAGATACCATCGATGTCTATATTCTTTCAAAATATAAGGATGCAGTACGTGTGTTTTTTTTGTCTCTAAATCGAAACGATGATAATCTATACTCACCACTTCTCGTTCTTTGATATGTTTTAATAATTCGCTGATATACTCTCTTCCTTTAAAATAAGGTACTTGTTCAAATTGTATGATATTTTCTATTTCATCCTCATCTAACACCGAACTAATATTAATAGCATTAAAGATTTTGTCTACAGCAGACCCAAACTCTTTAAAAAGTCCTACTTCCTGATATTGTTGCAAAGTTGTAGCAGCAAACTCTATAGCTGCAATATCTTCATCACCTAGAGGCACTTCTGCCATAGTATAATTAGGGTCTGTATAGTAATACCCTCTCTCTTTTACACTATACTTTATAGGTGCTTTGTAGCCTAAAAGCTCATCTTCCTTCATTGACTTTATATCTTTCTGTATAGTAGAATCAGAAAACTCTTTGCCTAGTTTTTCTTCCAAAAAATCAATAATATTGGTCATGCTCGGAAAAGGGCGATATTTATTTCGAAGAATTTTATCGATAAGTTTGTAGCGAAGAATCGCTTCTTTATTGGCGGGCATGCGTGTTTTTTTAAGTTATTATACGTTAAATGCTATAAAATAAAGGTTTTGATTAGGCTAGATAGACAAATCCTTTTAATTTCGCAATCTAATTTAATATTTATGAAAAGATTTGTTTCTATATTTTGCATGGTATTTTTTCTTGCTTTGCAAATAAATGCCCAAGAGCATCACGATTATCCAGAACCAACTGAATATCCTAACACTAGTAAGGATAAGTTTATGGTAAGTTTATCTTTTGACAATTTGTTTCATAAAGAGACAAATGGATTCACTACAAGATGGCACTCAAGAGGTATAGGTCTACATTTTATGTATGACATTCCTATTAATAATTCAAAAGTAAGTATTGCACCAGGTATTGGATTTTCACATAGCTCATACTATCACAATTCATTTATAGGAGAAGATAGTACAGGTACTTTTTTTACGCCTATCGCTGATTTCAAAGACAATGATGATTTCAAACGTCATAAGTTAACTACTAATTTTATAGAAATCCCTTTAGAATTGCGTATTCGTAGCAATCCTGATAATAAAGGAAACATTTGGAAAGTAGCTTTCGGATTTAAGGCAGGACTTAAATTAGTAGCCACTAGCAAAGAGACGCGTAAAATAGATGGTTATTTCCGTAAGATAAAGACTAAAAACTATCACGATATTAATTTGCTTAGAGCAGGCCCTACTTTCAGAATAGGATATGGTAGTTTCAATCTACATGCTTTTTATAGCGTGACAAATTTGTTTAAGAAAAATAAAGGACCTGAAATGACGCCTTTTTCTGTAGGAATCACATTTACTGCTTTATAAAGAAGAAACCAGTTTCACTCCACTAGAAGTGCCTAGTCGTTCTGCTCCTACTTGTATAAGTGAAGCCGCTTGGCTAGGCGTTTTTATTCCACCAGATGCTTTTATCAATATTGATTCAGGCAGATTTTCTCTCATTAGTCTTATATCCTCTATTTTTGCTCCACTTTTTGCAAATCCTGTAGATGTTTTTACAAAATCGACCCCTACTTCTGCACAGATTTTACAAGCCATTATTTTCTCTTCATCTGTTAAAAGAGCCGTTTCAATGATTACTTTTAGTTTAGCTCCTTTTAGCTGAGTAAGCATGCATACACTTTCGATGTCATTTTTCACATGATTGATGTTTTTCTCTTTGAGAGCAGCAATATTAATAACCATATCAATCTCGTCTGCACCAGCATCTATTGCTTTGCGAGTTTCTTCTACTTTAGCAGGAGTAGTACTGTAACCTAGAGGAAATCCAACGACTGTAACAACTTTTACAGCCGACTTCTCTAATTCATCATTTGCGATACGGACATAATAAGGAGGGACGCACACACCACAAAAATTATATTCTTTGGCTTCTTCACAAAGCTTTATTATTTCTTCTTTAGATGTATCTGCTTTCAAAATAGTATGCTCGATATAAGAATTGAGGTCTTTCATATATCTAATATATGAAAAAAGAAAACCCTTTCAAATGATTTGAAAGGGTTTTCGATGTTTAATAAATAAATCTTGACTTATTCTGCAGCAACTTCTTCTTCTGGTACATTGCCAGCAAGTTTTGCTCTAATTTTTGCTTCTATCTCGTCAGAAAGTTCTGGATTGTCTAAAAGTAGTGACTTCACACTTTCTCTTCCTTGCCCGAGTTTAGTGCCACTATAACTATACCAAGAGCCAGACTTATTCACGATATCTAAATCTACTCCCAAATCAATTATCTCACCCACTTTAGATATTCCTTCACCATACATGATATCAAACTCTGCTTTTCTAAAAGGAGGAGCCATTTTGTTTTTTACGACTTTGACACGTGTACGGTTTCCTACCATTTCGTCTTTGTCTTTCAATGTCTGTATTCTACGAATATCTAGACGAACAGAACAATAGAATTTCAAGGCATTTCCTCCTGTAGTCGTTTCAGGACTACCAAACATAACACCTATTTTCTCTCTCAATTGATTGATAAAAATACAAGTACAACCCGTTTTGTTAATCGTTCCCGTAAGTTTTCTTAGCGCTTGAGACATCAATCTTGCTTGTAGTCCCATTTTGCTGTCACCCATATCACCTTGTAGCTCACTTCTAGGCACAAGTGCTGCTACAGAATCTATCACACAGATATCTATCGCTCCAGAGCGTATTAAATGTTCTGCAATATCTAATGCTTGCTCTCCATCATCTGGCTGTGCTATAAGCAAATCTTCTGTGTTGACTCCTAGTTTTTCTGCATATGACTTGTCAAAAGCATGCTCTGCATCTATAAATGCAGCTATTCCGCCTTTCTTTTGTGCTTCTGCTATAGCATGTAGGGTCAAAGTCGTCTTACCCGAAGATTCTGGTCCATATATCTCTACAACTCTTCCTCTAGGCAATCCACCTATACCAAGTGCTGCATCTAATGTCACAGAACCCGTAGAAATAACATCTACTTCTACCGCAGGAGCATCTCCCATACGCATTACTGCGCCTTTTCCATATGCTTTATCCAGTTTATCTAGCGTAAGTTTTAACGCTTTCATTTTTTCATTTGCTGCCATTGTATTCTTGTTTTGTATAAAGGTAAAATAAATTTAGGACAAATATATGAGTAGTAGACCGCAGTGTATCTGCGGAGTGAAAAAAAGATGCGTTTTTCTTTAAGATGCTGATTAAAAGCTTGTCATCATCTAAAGTGGTAGAAATAAAAATAAAGAGCTTAGCTTTTTAAATTGTCTTATTAGAGTCTTCTTTTAGACTTGAAACATTAATAGCTAGGATTAAAAAAAATAAAGATAGAATTTCGAAAAACACTCTTAACCAATGCAAATATTCCCAAGTATTTAATGCATCCTTTAATTGACCCGCATTAAAAACAGCATTGTAAAATTGTTGATTGACACCCTTAAAATAAACATAAAAGAGGCCAACAAATAAAAAAGCAAAAAAAGTTGATGCAATAGCATACTTTAAACCTTGAGATTTATAGAAAAAACAATAAGCACTAAGACTTATCGGAATCAATGCTGCAATAATAGTCAGAACTGTATAGAATTTTCCTATGCTTGGTCCAAAACTAGCATAGTATTCATAAAATTCTGCGGGTGATAGCATTTTCCAATATGGGACTAATAAAAACCCTTCCGTAATTTGACTCCCTACAAAAATGGAGAAAACGACAATTGATAAAAAAAGTAAAACACGCTTCATATATGGTTCTTTAGTACAACAATGATTATAGGTTAGATTATCCTACAAAGTAAAATCCTTTCTTTTGTTTTACTATTTACATATGTAAAGAAAATCAGGAGTTTTTTAGTTTTCTTCGAATTCTACTCAGTTGTGTTGGTGATATGCCTAAATAAGATGCAATATGATATTGAGGAATAATAGTCTCTATAGTTGGAAATCTTTCTCGCAGAATCAAATACCTTTTATCTGCATCTAAAAGAGCCATTTCAATTTCTTTCTGCTCTTTTTCTAAAAAATAGAATTCTGCCATCCGCCTACCCAATCTTTCTAAATCGTGAAATCTATTATAGAGTTTCTCCATTTCGCTATAATTAGCGACCAAAATTTCACAATCAGTTAGAGCTTGCTGTGCTATTTTGTTAGGCTGTCCTGTAAGGATGGAACTATAAGCACCTATAATCGAAGAGTCAACAAAAAATTGTTTGTTATATTCTTTCCCATCTTTATTTAAAAAAAATGCTCTAACGACTCCTTTTCTTAAAAAGCCTATTTGTTGTGCGTATTCGCCTTCTCGTACAAAAAAGTCATTTTGATGAATCCGCAATGGCTTAAAACATTTTTGCAATTCATCAAATGTTTCTTCTTTGATTGAGCTGATTCTATTTATATAAGCTAATAGTTCGTCCATTTTACTATGTCAACATCATATTATTCATTAAAAATGATATCAATCTCCAAATTCAAACTATTAGCTCCTTCTTACAAGTTAGCTAAACTAAAGCGCAAAGTAACTCCTGCACGAGTAGTAGTCGTAGGGAAAGCTGCCGTTGTCTTTGGTATCGTACGATTTCTATCTAAGAAAATACGGATATTCAGTGATTTGCTAATCACATAATCAATAGATGGTGACACCGTGATAACTCTAGAACCACTTGTAGGTCGAGATACTCCCTGATCTAGTTGATGATTGACGATAACATTGTCTCTCAGTGAGAAATCAAATCTCATATTCAGATCATTGTGCAAAATAACTTTCTTTCCTTTTACTTTAAATGGCATTTTCAAGCCCTTGACACGATAACCAACTCCTACTGTGATTGTACTAGAATTGTTTTCTAATAACTGGTAATCCGCACTATTAACTGTTACTGTTCTTGTTTTTTTGTAGTCAAATCGCGCTGTAATACCATTTTTAAATGTCATATCGACACCTATCAATGGACTTAATTGCTCATTAATAACAATAGATGGAATATTGTATTGCGTATAAAAATTCCCATTCAAACTATCTATCTCAGATGGATTACTTCCACCTTCATTATCAAAATTAGTTTGGAAACTATTAATCTGAATATTTGACTTATATCCATGCTTTATACTAAAGTTGCTGAATATTTTTTGTGCCCATTTGAATTTAGTCAATCCATTGTATGTGATTTGCCAGTTTGGCTTCGGTATCGTTTTTAATGGATTCAATTTTACTTTATTCGCATCTTTTCCTTGATATGCCGCCAAAAATGCCGGAATCAATACGTCTTGTGATGTAGGTCCATATCCTTCTGCATAATTAGGATCTAAAGGTGATATCGTATCACTTGGATTGAAATAATCTCCTGTACTATTTGCATTTTGAGCTTGTAGTCTATCTGAAATAATCTCACGATTGCTTACAAAATCAGAATACGTCTCATTGAGCCAGTCATCATCATAATCTTTAAACATTGTCTTCCATGTAATAGCTGACACACTATATGATCCCATTGTACTTGGCAACTGATGTTCATACTCTCCGCCTTCTTCAAATATTTTGAAGAATTCTCCATAGTTTTCAGTAGTCGTTTTATTGAGATTCAAGTCTATCTTCAAATCTCTAAATGGTTCTAATGTGGCGTTAAAGTCTAAAGATTTAGAGTATGTCTGTTGGAATTTTTGATTGAGTAGCGTATCCGTAGAAAGCCAATTATTAGCTGCGGCATCATCTAGCCATTCAGTTCGCTTGTTTTCATCAAATCCATCAAACCATTTAAACCCTGGCTGCCCACCGAATACAAAGTCATAACCTGGTGCTTTGGTTTGTCTATCTGTACCAAAGAAATCTGTATCAGGCATGTATCCTGGCAATGTAGTTGCTCTATTTTCTGTGTATGAAAAATCAGCTTTTTTCAAACTTAACAACGGCTGCACTACTAAGTTTTCGTAGATTTTTGCAGGTGCTTGTTTTTTACGCTTATCTTTTTTACGTTGCTTTATCTGTTTTTTATAGCCTTTAATATTGTCTTTGATAGCAGAGATTTGATTTTTCTTGTCTGCATCTTCCAAGTCTAGATTAGCTTTCACTTCCGCCAAACGCACTTTTTCTTCTGCTTTTTTCTCCTTGAGATTTTCAATGGTTTCATCCATTTTCTCTCTCGCCTTCTTTATCGATTCTTGTTTGTTTTTAGTCGCCTCTTTATTTCCTGCTGTAGGGTTTCTAGAGTTGAATTTTTTCAAATAAGGTATCTTATTGTATAACTTGTCAAAAGTCCAGTTGGTATTAAAGCGTATCTGTTGTGTATTGGTCATAGAGTTCCCAAGCGAATTAGCAATAAGATCTCCATTTGCATCTGCACGTAATGGTGCTGCTACCCAATTATAGCCTGAGTTGTAGCTTATTTTAGTATTCGTAAAATCTAAGAATGGCAATTTATTGAATGGTAAAGTATAAATGATTCCTAAATTTTGAGCAAAAGTAGTCGTACGTCCTCCCTTAGCTATATTGTCCCAAAGTTCTTTTTTATCCTCATCATTCAGTTCGCCTGGAGCCTCATCTATACGTGCCATATTACTAGCAGAATAATCGATGCTCAAAGACTTAAAAGGATTGTATCTAAATGTATAGTTTCTATCCCAAGTAAAGAACTTATTGTAAGTCGTAGGCAGTGTAAAGTCATCACCATCCAACGTACGTAATTTCAATTCTCCAAACTGTCTTGTCATCAAAGTATTGAATGACATTGTACTAGGAAAGAAATTAAAATTCAATTCTTTGATGATGTTTGCATATCCACTTTTTGCTTTTATTACTTTTTTGAATGGATATAAATATTTAGGTTGTAAAGAGTGGCTGTAATCAAAACGAGCTGTATGTGTTTTTTCATAATCACTTTCTATAAAAGGATCTGTTCTTTCTACTACATTGTATGCGTAAGACAATGACACATTCTCTGGACTAAAAAAGAATAAACGCTCTTGATTTTCACCCGGCAGTTTTCTTACATTGGTAAAATTGAATCCTTTACGAGTATTAATCGTTTGTATCAATCGTTTGTATGCTTTTACTGAATCACTATTGATAGACTCTATATTAGCAATTTGATCTTTTGAAGTAATATCTAATTGATACGGATCGTATTCTGGTGTACTATATGACTGTGATATTCCGCCCCAAAATGGAATACGAATATTTGCATTTTCTGGTAAAATCAATTTACTCAACTCAAGATTAGCACTAAAATCATACTGATAATATCTGTCTTGGTATCGCTCATCAACCTGCATATCTGCTTGTCCATACCCTATACCGTGCATGTTAGTAGCAAAATTGATGTTTCCTAAATCAGCCAATTTGATAGACACACTTGCTAAAGCTGCTGATCCTGAACGCTCGTCAAAACCTGTCAATCTAAATTCATTGAACCACACTTCAGCACATTTTGCTGTACCGTCATCACTATCCGCTAGTGGATTGTTTGTAGCGTTTTGTGATGGGTTTTTAATCCCAAGCATTGTCATTTCTACTGCGCCTAAATCTGGTGTTCCTTTTATAGTAATAATGCCACCGCTTGGTGTCATAAATTCATAAGGAACATTGGCTGGCCAGTCTTGTGCATTTCTCGCTTTCTTAGCATCAGTAAGATCGCTGAGTAGAAATTCTATATTATTTTCCTCTGGCCATACTAATAAACGATCTTCATCACTATCGCTAGAATAATTTCCATCTTGTGTAAATGTAAGTGGCACTTCATATTGATAGTAATTGTCTTGGAAATCTAATCCCATTCTGATAAACGCTGTCAATTCTCCATCTTGCAATGCTGCTTCGTCAGGAAAACGATTGGCATGAACATTCATGATGAGTTTCTTGTAGTTTCTAAAATCTCGACCTATCACTTTAAATACAGCACGGGAGTCTCCATCTTTCAGCCCGCATACGCTAGTTGAAAGTGCACTTTCATTTTGTTGTACGACTTGATTGGCATTATTAGCAACACCTTGCTCACGAGATATATCTGGCGGCAAAATATAATTGACAGGTTCTTTACCTGCATTTTCTTCTATATTGACTTGTGCTACATTAAAGAACGTAGCATCTTCATCTATAGGAACATTATCTGTAGGGTCAGAAAGGTCAAACTGATACGTACGCCATTGATTTCTTATTAACTCCATTGTACCAAAACGCAATACAACAGAATCTTCCCATCCGTGCATATACATACGCATGAATTGTATCGAACGAAAATCTTGAATACCTCCCACTTTACTATCAAACTCACGAACAGGAATTCTGAACTGATACCATGTAAACTCTGGCAACTCAACTCCCTCACGCTCAAATGGAGCTACTTGTGTAGTAGATACAATATAAGGATGGTTTTCTACATCCATACCTGGGTACATGTCTATTAAGTATTGAAAATACTGCTCATTTTCATTTAAAGAATTATCTCTATTAAGGTCTTCTTGATCAGGCGTGTTAGAACCTGATTGATTAGAATTATTCCCTGTCAATAGTGGACTATTACCATGAGGACTATTATAATCCTTATATCGACCAACGATACTTGCATAACCCTCATATTGACCATCTAAATAATGAGTAAAGTTATCAGATGATGGATCATTTTCTAATAGAGCTTTAATAGCTGGATCCACTTGCACATCTTGTACAAACTCTACATATTGTACTCGTTCTTGATCATCTGTCAAACCATCAAATCCGACATCCTGTATTGGGCGCAAATCAGCGTCATTAGAAAATGTGTTGATGATAGGTTGTGCTCTAGGTACTTGTCCCCAAGCTGTGCTATCCATCAAAGAAATATCATCACTCAGTCCATGCTCATATTGCATACGAGAATCTCGAAGAATATCTTCTGATACTGTTCCTAGATTGACATACACTTGACCACCTGTACTATTATCATTGTCAATAAAAGGATCCATCATCCAAAATTCGAGATATTCGATATTGGCTACTTCAAAGTTATTATTATCAATTCCCCTCATGATACCAGCCCATCTTGTTTCGGGTGCTATCAAATTTCCATTAGGAGCGACTCCTCTTGACACTCCTGCTAGTCCACTATTAGAAAACTCATAATTATAAGGTCCTCTTTCTTCTGGGAAATAAGCTAAATCCAATGTATATATTGGAGTATTAATGGCATTGTCTTGATTGGGAAATAATTCGCTAGGGAAAACCTGTCTCACATAATGATTATGTAGTACTTCCTTATTGTCAAATACCTCCGATGGAGATTGGTTGGGTTGGAAAAAAGTAGGATCTACTCGATACCATGCTAGTTTTGCTCTATTGTAGTTAGAAGTGATATTATTGCTTAAAT
>JBMZDS010000027.1:0-11960 GCA_049614465.1 Chitinophagales bacterium | reverse complement strand
CACGCGTGGTAGAGGCAGCATTTCTATTGACATGTACAGCCGGATTGTCTAGTAAGAAAGTTCCAGTATATATTTTTTCAGCCAATGTATGTATACGAACATAGCATCCTTCGTAGCTTGGCAAAAGAGGTCCTCCTACATTACTGATACGTACACTTCCATCTGCGTTTATCTTTGAGACAATTCCACCTAATGTATCAGTGTGAGCAGCTAAGACAAGTTTAGGATTTTCACCAAGATTACAAGTAACGGCACCTTTTGCTGTTAATTGAGGTTGATAACCATAGCTATTTAGTGTTTTGCTGATATAATTGCAGGCATCTTTAGTATATCCTGATGGAGAATCTATATTGACGAGTTCTTGTAGTGTTTTGGTGTCCATTTGTAGTGTTTTGGAAGAATAAAGGTAGCTTATTTTAAAGGATAAGAAAATCTTTTTGCTATTTAATGAATGTGTTGAAATCGAATGATGAATAAATTTAAAATTCATTTAAAAAGCCTTATTTTCGCAGCCAATTAGAGAACAATTTTATTCAAATAAATAAAATACAATGAATTTACACGAATATCAAGCAAAAGAATTGATGAAGAGTTTTGGTGCTCAGATACAAGAAGGAATAATGGCTGAGTCAGTAGATGCAGCAGTAGAAGCCGCTAAAAAATTGACTGAAGATACAGGAACTTCATGGCACGTAATTAAAGCACAAGTACATGCAGGGGGAAGAGGAAAAGCAGGTGGAGTAAAATTGGCGAAGAATCTTGATGATGTAAAAGAAAAAGCAGGAGAAATCTTGGGAATGACGATTACAAACCGTCAGACAGGACCTCAAGGAAAATTGGTGCGTAAGATATTGGTAGCACAGGATGTTTACTATCCAGGAGAAAGCGAACCGAAAGAGTTTTATGTATCTATATTACTAGATAGAGGAACAGGAAAAAATGTATTTATTTACTCTACTGAAGGAGGAATGGATATAGAAGAAGTAGCAGAAAGTACACCACATTTGGTACACAAAGAACATATAGATCCTTTGCTAGGGCTACAAGGATATCAATTGCGTAAAATGGCTTTCAACTTAGGATTGGAAGGTGTTGCGTTTAAACAAATGTGCAAATTTTTACAGTCAATATATAATGCTTATACAAAATCAGACGCTTCAATGGTGGAAATCAATCCATGTTTGAAAACATCTGACAATAAAATTATCGCTGTAGATGGTAAAATATCACTAGATGAAAATGCATTGTATCGTCATAAAGATTTGGCAGAAATGCGTGATGTACTAGAAGAAGATGCTACAGAAGTAGAAGCTGGTGAAGCTGGATTAAACTATGTGCAATTGGATGGAAACGTAGGTTGTATGGTAAATGGTGCTGGACTAGCAATGGCTACGATGGATATGATTAAATTGAGTGGGGGAGAACCTGCCAATTTTCTAGATGTAGGTGGGACAGCAGATGCGGCACGTGTAGAGAAAGCATTCCGTATTATTTTGAAAGATGACAAAGTAAAAGCTATCTTGGTTAATATCTTTGGTGGTATCGTTCGTTGTGATAGAGTAGCGCAAGGTATTGTAGATGCTTATAAGTCTATCGGAGAGATTCCAGTTCCTTTGATTGTTCGTTTGCAAGGAACAAATGCAAAAGAAGGAAAAGAGCTTATTGATGCAAGTGGGTTGAAAGTTTTCCCAGTTATCATATTGAAAGAAGCTGCTGAAAAAGTAAAAGAAGTTTTGAATAGTTAATCAAAATTTCTCTTCATAAGAATAAAAAACGCCAAATCTTTAATTAGACTTGGCGTTTTTTTATTCATTAAATTTTATCATTAATAAGGGGTAGACTAATTTTTTTCTTCACTGCAACAATCCTAATAAAAACAATAGTCGTTCCTGAAAATATCATATTGGTAATTTCATTGAGACCTAAGTGAAACAAGCTAGCGTACATTATTCCTCCAATTATACATGCTGTAGCATATATTTCTTTCCTAAATATTAAAGGTATCTCATTGCAAAGTATATCTCTAATCACTCCTCCAAATGTGGCTGTTATTACACCTACTATTATTACAATTTCTACAGGTAATGATAGTGAAAATCCTTTTTGTATTCCTACAATTGTGAATACACTAATCCCTATACTATCGAATAGAAAAATTGTCTTACGTAATTTGTTGGCTCTCTTTTTTACTACTAAGGCAAAAATAGCCCCAGCCAAAACTGTGTATAGATAATATGTGTTAGTAATCCAACTTATCTCTGCGTCTAATAATAAATCTCTCAAAGTTCCACCTCCTAAAGCAGTTACGAATGCAATGATAAAACCTCCAAATAAATCCATCCTCTTGTTGGAAGCAGTTAGAAGTCCGCTCATTGCAAATACAAATACTCCTACAAAATCTAGAATAATTAGAATTGTCATTATGGCTTTCCTATTTGAATATTAGGATGATGATGTCCTAGAAAATTAACAATTTTATATAAGTCATCGTCCTTAAGTTTAAGTTCGTGCTCATTCAAGTCTATAAATGTATGTTTTTGTCCTTGGTATACAATTTTGATTTCTTCTGACGTAGTGCCACCATTTACTTTAAATGTGTATTTCCATAAACGTGAAATATCATACAAATGATAACTTCTTGTAAAAAATGTGGCGGTATTTATCTCTTTGAGATTATTGGCAACTTTTTTAGTGCGATCAAATGTCAAGTACAAAATATCATCACGGATAAGCATTGCGATACTCATACCTCCTTTTATCAGTATTGAAGTCCATTGATAGATACAGAATAAACCAAAGAGCAATCCTATTATCCACCACAAGCTACTTTCTATGATGAAATTGATGGAAACTGCTGTGACTACAAGTCCAAAAAGAATCATACTCAAAGAGCTTACAACTTTCACTTTGCATCGAATTAGGATAAGTTCATTCATCATAAATTTAACTTTATATAGTTTTCAAAAAAAAGTCCCACAAATCATTGATGAGTGGGACTAAGATATTCTTTATTGCATTAAAATTAGACTTCCAATGCACTATTGTTTTTACGAACAGCATCAGCACTTGCAGCAAAATGTTCTTTTTCTGCGTCTGTCAAGTCCAATTCAACTATTTTTTCGATACCGTTTTTACCTAAGATAACAGGAACTCCGATACAAATATCACTTTGTCCATACTCTCCTTCAAGATATACAGAACAAGGCATCAATTTCTTTTGGTCACAAACGATAGCTTGTACTAAAGAAGAAACAGCTGCTCCTGGTGCATACCATGCAGAAGTTCCTAATAATCCTGTCAAAGTCGCTCCACCTACTTTAGTTGCTTCACGTACTTCATTCATTCTATCTTCTGAGATAAAAGTAGAAGCTGGTACGCCACATTTAGTAGCTAAACGAGTCAAAGGAATCATTCCTTTATCGCTATGTCCACCTATAACCATACCTTGTACATCAGAAGAAGGACATTCCATAGCTTCAGACAATCTATATTTAAAACGAGCGCTATCTAAAGCACCACCCATTCCTATCACTCTATTTTTAGCTAATCCAGTAGATTTTAAAGTCAAATAAGTCATTGTATCCATAGGATTAGATACGATTACAAATTTTGCATTTGGCGAATGCTCTAATACACTAGCCGTTACAGATTTTACAATACCTGCATTGATGCCCAATAATTCGTCTCTAGACATACCTGGTTTTCTTGCTATACCAGAAGTGACTACTACAACTTCACTACCTGCAGTTTTGCTGTAGTCATTTGTTGAACCAATTATTCTAGTGTCAAAACCATTTAAACTTGCTGTTTGCATTAAATCCATTGCTTTTCCTTCAGCAAAACCTTCTTTAATGTCTAGTAAAACTACTTCTGATGCAAAATTTTTGATCGCAATATATTCTGCACAACTAGCACCTACATTACCTGCTCCGATTACCGAAATTTTCATTATATCTTCTGTTTTTAATTATGTAAAAATTAACGGGAACAAATGTAAAGAATTTTTGGTTGTTATGTAGTGGCTTTTACACAATGTCGATTTTTTGTAAAAAAATGTATACTTTAGCGCTAGTTTTCTAAAAATAAAACCAAAAAAACAAGATGAAAAAAATAATTACTTTACTTTTTATTGCTTGTATCTCGATTTCATTTGCTCAGCAGATGGGTTCATGTGGTACTCATATGACACATGAGGATATGCAAAGTTATTACCAAAGAGATGTTTCTCATCTTAATCATAACTCTAGAGCGTTGGTAGAAATACCAGTGGCATATCATATCATTAATCAAGATGATGGTACAGGTGGTTTTGCTTTAGATGATTTATTGGATCTACACTGTAATGTGAATGACGACTTTGCTCCGGCAGACATACAGTTTATTATAGTTGACATTCTCAATATAGACAGTAATTATTTTTATGATTGGGATGATGGCAATGCAGGAAATAATCTAATGGATAGTTTTAATATAGATAATGTATGTAATATTTATTTATCCCCTAATGCAAAATCAGGAACTACTCCTGTTTGTGGATATTCATTTGTCCCGCAAAATTATGCAGGTCCTAATAGAGGAGGAATTGTTTTAGCAAACAATTGTGCCAACCCAGGAAGTTCTACTCTTTCTCATGAAATGGGTCATTATCTGAATTTACCACATACTTTTAGTGGGTGGGAAGGACAAGATTCGCCAGATGAAAATTCGCCTGCACCAGCTACTATTGGATGGTGGGGGGGACAAGTTGAAACAGTTGCTCGTACTAATTGTTCAAATGCAGGAGATGGATTCTGTGGTACTTTACCAGACTATATATCTGATAGATGGAATTGTAATGGTAATGGAGAGAGTCAAGAGTTTCAGGACCCTAATGGTGTGGATTTCAGAATAGATGGTTCTAATTATATGTCATATGCTAACGATGGATGTCACAATCATTTTAGTGTAGATCAACAGTCTGAAGTAAATGCTGCTCCTGCTAACTATCGATCATATTTACTAGAATATGACTTGGAAAGTTATCAGCCAGTAACAGCTACGACAGATATTATTTTCCCTCAAGATAATGCAGAGTACATCACCAATAGTAATTTAAATCTGAGGTGGGAAAGCGTAGAACATGCAGATTATTATTTTGTGCAGTTAGCATATTCTAGCTTTTTCAATACGCTTATTGATACTATAGTTACTGATACATCATTAATTGTAAATAATCTATTGGATAATAGAGATTATGTATGGAGAGTATTGCCATTCAATTATAGATATACGTGTGGCGACTATTACACGTCTACTATTCATTTTAAGACATCTACATTCTCTGGGGATGTATTGACTACTAGTCCTGATTGTCCTGGTGAAAATTCTACTTCAGGTAGTGCTCAGTTTTCAAATCCTTTAGGTAGTGACATTTATACTTGGAGTTCAATAGACCCTATCCTAAATTCTCAAATACAAGGGAATACTTCATTTAATGCTAATAATATTGCAGCAGGAAACTATATGCTAGAAGTGAATAGAGGAGGTGAAATATTGATAATTGATTTTGTAGTACAAACACCTCCTGATTTTGAGATTGAGTTTGTAAATAGTACTTCTAATATTGTTGCTAATATAACAGGAGGAACTCCTCCTTATACTACAATCGCTTGGTCAAATGGTCAAAGCGGAATGACAAATAGCACACCGAATAATGGATTGAATACGCTTACAATTATAGATAGTAAAGGTTGTGTTTTCTCAAAATCTACAACTTATAACTCTACAGTTATTGCTATCGAAGATGAAGAAATCGCTTTAAATACTACGACTATTTATCCTAATCCTTTGGCTAATGATATTTTAAATATTGAAATGTCTTTAATCGATAATGAAAATGTTTCTTTTGAAGTATATAATATCGCCGGACAGCAAGTTGCGAATCAAAATGAAGTGCTGTCTTCAGGAGATAATTTAGTGCAAATCAATCTTACAGATGTATCGAAAGGGGTTTATTTTGTGAAAACAACAATAGATCAATATAGTAGAACAGAAAAATTAGTTATACTTAAATAATTGATTTTTTAATATATTTTGAAGCCGCAAGTAATCATTTACTTGCGGCTTTTTTGTTTTAAAAAAAGCCGTATTTTTAGCAGAACAAACCAAGCCATAAATAGATATGATAAACCATGCTGTAAAGTCATTAGAAGAATACAATAAACAATATCAAAAAAGTATAGAGAATCCTACAGAATTTTGGGATGAAGTAGCGGTATCTTTTTTATGGAAAAAGAAATGGGACAAAACGCTTGAATGGGATTTCAAGAAGCCATCTGTAAAATGGTTTCAAGGTGGAAAACTTAATATCACTGAAAATTGTATTGATAGACATTTAACTTCAAGAGGAGAAAAGACAGCTATTATTTGGGAACCAAATAGCCTTAATGAAGCAGCAGAACACATTTCATACAATGAATTACATCAGCGTGTTTGCAAGTTTGCCAATTCATTGAAAAAGCTGGGTGTAAAAAAAGGCGATAGAGTGTGTATCTATCTGCCTATGATACCTGAACTTGCAGTAGCCATGCTTGCTTGTGCACGTATAGGAGCGATACATTCTATTGTATTTGCTGGATTCTCATCTACTGCTATTGCTGCTCGTATCAATGATGCAAATTGTAGTCTTGTTATTACAGCAGATGGTTCGTACAGAGGAAATAAGATTATTGACTTGAAAGGTATTGTAGATGTCTCTCTCAATGATTGTGACTCTGTCAAAAATGTAGTAGTAGTAAAGCGTACTAATGCTTCAATACAGATGGAGAATGAAAGAGATGTTTGGTGGCATGATATATATAATGATGCTAGTGCTGACTGTTTAGCAGAAACAATGAATGCTGAGGATGAATTATTTATCCTTTATACATCTGGATCTACAGGAACACCAAAAGGAATGGTACATACTACTGGAGGTTATATGGTCTATACTGCTTACACGTTTCAAAATATATTTCAATACCAAGAGAATGACGTTTATTGGTGTACTGCGGATATAGGATGGATAACTGGACATTCATATATAATATATGGTCCTTTAGCCTGTGGTGCGGCTACTATTATGTTTGAAGGTGTACCTTCTTATCCTGATTATAGTCGTTTTTGGGAAATCGTAGAGAAACATAAAGTCAATCAATTTTATACTGCACCTACAGCGATTCGCGCTTTGGCAAAGCATCCAACTTCTTTGGTAGAAAAGCATGACTTATCTAGCTTGAAAGTTATTGGTTCAGTAGGAGAGCCTATCAATGAAGAAGCATGGCATTGGTATGATGAAAATATAGGGAAAGGGAACTGCTCAATAGTAGATACTTGGTGGCAAACAGAGACAGGAGGAGTATTGATATCTCCTTTTGGTTTTATGCAAGATACGAAACCTACTTTTGCGATGCTTCCACAACCGGGTATACAGCCTTGTCTAATGGATGAAAATGGCAAAGAAATCAATGAAACGAAAGCAGAAGGTCGTCTAGCGATAAAATATCCATGGCCATCGATGGCACGTACTATTTGGGGTAATCATGAACGATACAAAAACACTTATTTCAGTACTTTTGAAGGCAAATACTTTACTGGTGATGGCTCACTTCGAGATGAAGAGGGTAATTATCGTATCACAGGACGTGTAGATGATATTATCATCGTATCTGGGCATAATTTAGGCACAGCACCTATAGAGAATATTATCAACGAACATGAACAAGTAGTTGAATCTGCAATTGTGGGATTTCCGCATGACGTGAAAGGAAATGCTTTATATGCTTATGTTATTTGCTATCAAAATCCTGAAGATGAAAGCACGCTTAGTCAAGAAATAAACGCTTTGATTGCTGAAAAAATTGGTCCAATAGCTAAATGTGATAAAATACAGTTTGTAACAGGATTGCCGAAAACACGTAGTGGAAAGATCATGCGTAGAATTTTGCGTAAAATAGCAGAAGGAAGATTGGAAGAATTTGGTGATATTTCTACTTTATTAGATCCTTCTGTAGTAGAAGATATTGTGAAAAATAGAAAGTAAACAATATAATTTTGTTCATGACAATGATTCTTATTCTACGTCAATATTTTGTGCATATTTATGCAATAAGAATGTCAATAAATCCCTCTTTTTTTCTCAATTTTGTGGCTTATGAGCAAAACATCTCTACAATACGATAAAGCGATTCAAACTTGTCGTGATATTTTTCGATTGAAAGTAAAAGACTATGGAACTTCATGGCGCATTATGCGTCTGCCATCTTTGACAGATCAGGTTTTTATTAAAGCAAGTCGTATTCGTACATTGGAAGAGACTGATGTTCGAAAAGTAGATGAGGGGATAGAACCAGAATTTATCGGTTTAGTCAATTACTGTATTATTGCTTTGATACAATATGAATTAGGAGAAAATGGTGAAACAGAATTGGCATTAGATTATGCACTTGAATTGTATGATAAACATGCAGCAGCGACTAAAGAGCTAATGATGGCAAAAAATCATGACTATGGAGAAGCATGGCGAGACATGCGTATCAATTCATACACAGATTTAATATTGATGAAAATCAATCGAATCAAGCAGATAGAAGATAATGATGGTGAGACAATAATCTCTGAAGGAAATGATTCGCACTATACCGATATTATCAATTATTCAGTTTTTGCGTTGATAAAATTAGATGAAGAGAAAGGTTAAACACTTGTTAAAAATATAAAAAGAAATTGCTTAAGCAGTTTTCTTTTTACATTTACTATTCTAAAAATAGATAAAATGATTTCATTATTCAAAATTTTTGGCGGTACGGCACTTGCAGGGCTTATTATCACGATTCTTGTGCAAGTTTGGCAAAAAGAAAATCAACAGAATTTGTTGATACAGTTCTTTAGAAATATGATAGGTTCGCTTTTCATTTTTTCTGGTTTTATCAAGGCAATAGACCCTTTAGGAACAAGCTACAAAATGGGCGAATATTTCACTTCCTTTGCCAGTGATTTACCATTTATGGCAGGTTTTTTTGATATGCTTCATGAGTGGGCGACACCTTTTGCTGTATTCATGATAGTTGTAGAAATAGTGTGTGGTATTTGCTTGATATTAGGCGTAAAAAGTAAAATTACAACATGGGCAATCGCAGCTATGATGATTTTCTTTACGGTACTAACAGGATATACCACTATGAGTGGTTTTGTCCCAAATGGCACTTCTTTCTTTTCATTTGGCGAATGGGGCGAATGGCGTGAAGTAAACATGCGTGTTACGGATTGTGGTTGTTTTGGAGACTTCTTAAAACTTAAACCGCAAGTTTCATTTGGTAAAGATTTAGTATTGCTGCCTATTGCTATTTTGTTGTTATTTGGAGTGAAAAAAATAAAGCCTTTGCTCAGTAAATATGTAGGATACGGTATTGTAGGTTTTTCTAAAGTCGCGTTTCTTTTATTCTGCTTAAGCAATTTTGTTTGGGGATTGCCTATGGTCGATTTTCGTCCATACAAAATAGGAAATAATATTCCATCACAACGAATAGCGGAGCGAGATGCTGTAGTTGAGTTTTTATTTGTTTATAGAAATATAGAAACGGGTGAAGAAGTAAAATTGACAATGGATGAATTGACTGGTTTTGATTATGATACACACGAATATGTCGATAGGGTAGAAGATGTGATCGATGCGGGTATTCCTGCCAAGATTGCTAATTTCAATGCTTATGATGAAGAAGGTTTAGATGTTTCAGAAGAAATTTTATCCAATCCAGATTTTAGTTTTTGGGTATTGACAAAAAAACTATCTGCTACAGATAAAGATGCATGGGAAGATTTGAATGAAATCAATGATTTTACTGAAACTTTTAATTATGAAATGTTTGCTTTCATGGCATCAGATTTTCCGACAGCAGAAGAATTTCGACATGAAGTACAAGCTGCTTATCCTTTTTATCAAGCAGATGAGACTTTTATCAAGACAGTTATTCGTGCCAATCCTGGATTAGTGCTATTGAAAGATGGCTATGTGTATGGTAAATGGCATCATAATGATATCCCTTCTTTTCAAGAAATGGAAGAGTATATTGATAACTTATCTTGGGAAGGAAGTGACGAATAAAAATAGCTAATGAAAGACTACAAACAATACTATATTATACCTGAAGAGCCAGAATTTGTTTACAAGGCTATTTTACAAGAAAATACCTTCAAATTATGGACGGGAAAAGAAGCTGAAATCACAATGGAAGTGGGGACAGAGTTTGCCTTATTTGATGATAGTATTCATGGACAAAATCTTCATTTCGAAGAGTTTAACGAAATTGTGCAGCAATGGTATTTGCAAGAAATTGAAAAAGCTGAAGATGCTTCTATAGTGAGCATTAAGTTATTCCCACACAAAAAAGGCACTTCTCTTTTGCTAGAACAAAATAACATTCCTGATGAAATGTATGATGGAATGATTGATTTTTGGGAAAGTAATTATATGAAATCTTTGATTGATTTTTATAAGTGATTATTTCAAATTTTCCTCTATCATAATACTGAAAAATTCTTCAAGCGAAAATCCATGCGCAAGTGCTTGCTGTGGTATAATACTTTCTGCCGAAAATCCTGGAATCGTATTGACTTCTAGTAAATATAGCTCATCGTTGAGAAAATAATCAACTCTTATTGCTCCTTTTAGTTTGAGTGCGCGATAAATAACTTTTGATATGCGATGGATCAAATCTACTTGCGTTTGATTAAGATCAGCCGGTGTTATTTCTTTTGATTTTCCTTCATATTTTGCTTCATAATCAAAGAATTCATTTTCTGAGATTATCTCCGTGATGGGCAGCGCTATAAGTTCACTATTCTTTTCTACAACTCCACAAGCAAGCTCTCGACCTTCGATAAACTCTTCTACCAAGACTTCATCATCATATTGGAATGATTTTTTGATAGCAATTTCTAACTCTACATCCTCTTTTACTTTTGATATTCCATAGCTTGACCCATTCTTATTAGGTTTTACAAACAATGGGAATTGAAGTGTGTTCTCGATTTTATCTATTTCGAGCTTATTATTATGCAATAATATTGACTTTGCTTGTTTTACATCTACATCTTTGAGTAGTTGCTTACAAATATCTTTATCAAAAGTAATAGCACTCGCTAAGACACCTGCACAAGTATATGGAATGTTAAGTGTATCAAAATACCCTTGCAATTTACCATCTTCACCTGGCGTACCATGTATCGCCATAAATACAATATCAAATAAATCTTTACCATTATTATATGAAAAATCATTCAGATCAATCCTATATTGATTGCCATTATCATCTGTAGCTTTCCAAGGAGAAGGAGAAATATTGACAGTCAGTACTTCATATTTTTCTCTATTTAAATTATTACTGACGACACTAGCACTTGCTAGTGATATTTCAAGCTCAGCAGAATTCCCACCTGTTAGTATAGCAATACGTTTTTTCATTTTGCTAAATAAACGATATTCTCTTACATCTGTTTTTGAATTGTGAAAAGACTTTTCACAGTGCGATGTGCATTTGTCTAGCTTTTATATCTCGGATGAAATTTCAAGACTTCACTGCGCAAATAATCTTGATCGAGATGCGTGTATATTTCTGTAGTGGTGATAGAAGCATGTCCTAGCATCTCTTGTACTGCACGGAGGTCTGCACCACCTTCTACCAGGTGTGTCGCAAATGAATGTCTAAAGGTGTGCGGACTGACAGTTTTATTGATGCCTGCTTTCGCAACAGCGTCTTTTATGATATAAAAAATCATGACACGACTTAGCTTTTTTCCTCTACGATTGAGAAATAGATAGTTTTCATGTCCTTTTTGTGGTGACGTGTGTACGCGTATTTCTTTTTTGTAAATTTCAATGTGTTTTTTGGCTTCATTTCCGATAGGTACAAGCCGTTCTTTATCTCCTTTTCCTATCACTCGGA
>JBMZDS010000026.1:0-12346 GCA_049614465.1 Chitinophagales bacterium | reverse complement strand
GTGGACTTTTTTTGTTTAATTTCACGACATGTTAGCTCCATTTTTTGAAAAAGATAAAATAGAAGCAGGGTGTGATGAAGCCGGAAGAGGATGTTTGGCAGGACCAGTCTGTGCTGCGGCTGTGATTTTACCTACTGATTTTTATCATCCAATGCTCAATGACTCAAAACAAATCTCAGAAAAGAAAAGAAATATACTCCGCCCTATCATAGAAAAAGAAGCAGTTGCTTTTGGTGTAGTATTGCTTGATAATCATAAAATAGATGAAATAAACATATTGAATGCGTCTATTCTAGCTATGCAAATGGCAATGGATAAAATGGATGTTGTACCCGAGCAAATCTTAGTAGATGGCAATCGTTTTAAGCCCTACAAAAACATTCCTTTTCATTGTATGATAAAAGGAGATGCACGATTTGCGAGCATAGCTGCAGCTTCTGTTTTGGCAAAAACATATAGAGATGAGTTTATGGAAAAAGCACATGAGCAATATCCGCACTACGGCTGGAACACCAACAAAGGCTATGGAACAAAAGGACATCGAGCAGCAATCAAAGAACATGGCGTGACTCCATTGCACAGAATGTCTTTTCGTCTCTTACCGCAAGGAGAGCAAATAGAATTGAAATTTAAGCAAGCTAAATAGACTACTTCACTAAATAATTTTCATAAGGAACTCGTGTCGCTATAGAACGAGCAAGTGTGAGTTCATCTGCATACTCCAACTCTCCGCCAAAAGAAATCCCTCTAGCAATAGTCGTGACATTAACAGCCTTATCTTTCAAGAGTTTTGAGATATAAAAAATCGTAGTATCGCCTTCCATTGTAGGGCTTATTGCCATGATGATTTCTTTCACTTCTCCTTCATCTACTCTTTTGACAAGCGATTGGATATTGAGTTCGTCTGGCCCTATACCGTTGACAGGAGAGATAATACCGCCCAAGACATGAAACAATCCTCTGAATGTACCTGTACTTTCTATCGCTATCACATCACGAATGTTTTCTACAATACAAACGACAGAAGCATCTCGCAGTTTATTGGCACAAATAGCACAAGTATCTGTATCAGCATAGTTGTGACAGACTTGACAAGACTTCAACTCTCTTCGCATCTTGGTAATAGTTTCTCCAAAATGAGCAACCTTTTCTTCTTCTTGCTTGAGCAAATGAAGAACAAGACGTAAAGCTGTCTTCTCCCCTATTCCGGGTAGTTTTTTAAACTCGGCTACAGCATCTGATATGAGTTGTGATGGATAGTTCATAAAGAGACAAATATAAAGAGATATTTCATCTATTACGGCAGAGTCCATTTCAAATAAAACACGTCATCCAAAATAGCAATAGTATCCATGTCATATCGTTCAATAATAGCCTGTGCATTAATTACGTTATTAGAAATATTATCTCCTAGATTTATAGAATTTACAGCATCTTCACTATAAACTACCAAAATTGGTTTCGAATTCAATCGTTCTTTCATATCCGTTGGAATATCACCTTTTAGTATTACATCAAAATGTGCTTTAGTTTGTTCCAATGCAGTCCGAGACATTTTACAATTAAATGTAGGTAACTCACTTCTATAGCAAAGAGCCATCCAATGCTGAGTCCAAATTGTTTGATCGTTGATTGTATAATCATAGTTTTCACTGCCCACTTGAGTCATAGGAATAGTATAAATAGCTTGAAAATCATTATAATCAATAAGATTTTCTAGACTACTAAATTTTTGAGAACAAGCTTGTGAGGAAAAAAAATTATCCTTGTATTTGCCATTACTATATTGTATTACATCTTTCATATCTAAGATTAACAAAATAGACAGTAGACAAATGTATAATGATGCTAACAAGTGGTTTTTCATTGCTATTTTTTCATATAATCTTTGTGTCAACCAAACAATAATATAAATCAAAATCCACCATGCTATCCAAGAAAATCGAGCTAAGCACCTAAAATGAGTAATGAAATCAACTTTCCCTTTTAGGAAATAAAAAGGAAAAAATATATTGTCAAAACTTATAGGAATAAAAGTCATCTTAATGTATGACCCACATGCCATTGCTAGTGAGAAAAAAAATGTAAATAACAAAGAAAATGCCAAAGGGTTTTTCCAAGAAAGTGCAATTTTCATCCTCCAATTTCCTCTATTTTTGAAGAACATATAAAAACTATACAAACCTACAATAACAAGTGCATAGAAAGCGAAATTACCTATAAA
Organism: Chitinophagales bacterium; assembly: GCA_049614465.1. Classification (GTDB taxonomy): domain Bacteria; phylum Bacteroidota; class Bacteroidia; order Chitinophagales; family UBA8649; genus JBMZDS01. Next base: position 10,122 of record JBMZDS010000026.1, on the reverse strand, counting down.
TCCATTTGATTCATAATGAACCTTTTCAAGACCAGACTTAAAAAACGGAAAAATAGAATTGAAAGAATATGGATGAAAAAAGGCTTCTAGTCTAAAACACCATTCTATCCAATTAAAACCCATAGAAGACTCTGGTCGCAAATGACTATAGTTATCTATCAATTGAACAATTGTATATAGGCTCAGCCCTCCGCCTACTACTCCTATTGCAATCAATAAATAATGAAAAAATAAACTTCTTTTTTGAGATAGTAATTGATGCAAAAACAAACCAAAACAAAAAATGGCAATAGGATATGCTATCAGTGGAATATAGTAAAAGTGTAACATTCCAGCTATAAAAATAAAAGCAAATAAAAGCAAAGCTGTTATAATGAAATCTAGCCACTTTCCTAATAAAGAAATACAATAAATTCTTCTAATAAAAAGTAATGTCAAAACAGGAATAAAGGATAATGAAAGGTTGAAATGTCCATTATATAATCTCAAAAATTGAGGACTAATCCATGCTAATGACAAAGCAAGAAGTATCGACCACATGACCTTATCTTTAATAAGAATAGAAGAAAAAAGATAATAAATCAAATATGAACTAAAAAGGATCGATAGAATAAAAAAGTAATTGTGAATCGCAAAAATATTAGACGAAATATCTACTACATGTCTATTAATAAACGTCAAAGGAATTGCTAGTAGAGGTGTATTATCTGTAAAAAAAACATAATCCCCATAAGGATAATTCATAGATGAATAATGAAAAATTCCTTTTGCGTTGTCTTCACTCTCTATCTGTGACACAAATGTAAAATAATTTTTCAAGCCATCCCATTCGCCCTCAATAAGATACTGATTGGGTTGGAAAACAATTTTGTTAAATCCAATACTTAAGAGAATGCTCTGTAGTAAAAGCAAAAATATAACTGGATATCTTAAAATAATTTTTTTCATCAATGCGCCTCCAACCAATTCTCTCCAATACCCATCTCTGCAATTATTGGCACTTTGAGATTGGGCAAAGCTGTTTCCATTCCTGTTTTGACTATTTCTTTCAGTTGCTCTAATTCAGACTTCAATACATCAAAAACCAATTCATCATGCACCTGCAAGATCATTTTGGACTGCATTTTTTGAGTTTGCATTTCATTGTGAATATTTATCATAGCGACCTTTATCATATCAGCTGCAGAACCTTGTACAGGAGCATTGACTGCATTTCGCTCCGCATGACCTCTTAATATTGCATTTTTAGAATTAATGTCTTTCAATATTCTTCTCCTACCCAAAATTGTCTCTACATATCCTTTTTCTCTTGCTTCATTAACATTGTCATCCATAAATGACTTCAATTTTGGATAAGTTTTGAAATATGACTCTATAATTTCTTTGCTTTCTGTGCGAGAAAGTCCAGTTTGCTGCGCCAATCCAAATGCTGAAACACCATAAATAATTCCAAAATTGACCACCTTTGCATGACTACGCATTTCTCTTGTGACTTCTTCTTCGGCTACGCCAAAAACTTTTGCGGCTGTAGTCGTATGAATATCTTTTCCATTGACAAAAGCATCCATCATCACATCATCTTGGCTCATCTCTGCCATAAGGCGCAACTCTATCTGTGAGTAATCTGCCGCTAACAAAATATAATCCTCATCTTTGGGAATAAATGCTTCTCGCACTTTTCGCCCTCTCTCTGTACGAATAGGAATATTTTGCAAATTTGGATTGACAGAAGCTAATCTTCCTGTCGCTGCTACTGCTTGACTAAAAGTAGAATGTACTCTTCCTGTATTTTCATTGACCAGTTTTGGTATCGCCTCTACATAAGTAGAGCGCAATTTGTTGATTTGTCGATACTCTAGTATATCTGCAACAATTCCTGATTCATCATTTTTAATTTTCTTGAGATTATCCTCACTAGTAGAATATTGACCTGTTTTTGTCTTTTTTCCTTTGTAAGGAATTTCCATTTTATCAAATAAGACTTCTCCCAACTGCTTTGGCGAATCCATATTAAATTCTAGTCCTGCTTTTTCAAAAATATTGGTTCGATATTTTATCAAATCTTCATTGAGTTCATCCGCATAATTTTGTAAAAAATCAACATCAATATTTACCCCATTTCTCTCCATATTCGTCAAAACAGGAACGAGAGGAAGCTCTACTGTTTGTAATAAATTCTCTACTTCACGTTCCTTACAAAGTGGCTTGAATATCTCGCTCAACTGCCAAGTGATATCCGCATCTTCTGCGGCATATTCTGTTTGTTTCTCTAGTGGAACATCGCTAAATTTTAATTGATTCTTGCCTTTTTTACCTATCAATTCTGTGATAGAGATAGGCGTATATCCCAAATAAGTTTCTGCCAAATAATCCATACCATGCTTTAAATCTGGCTGTAAAAGATAGTGAGCTAGCATAGTATCAAACAACTTTCCTTTCAAATCAATATCGTAATTAGCAAGAATATGCGCATCATACTTTATATTTTGTCCTATTTTTTCAATAGTTTCATCTTCAAAAAACGGTTTAAATGACTGCAGATTTGCCATAGATTTTTCATCTTCTACATTGAGTGGCAAATAATATCCTTTCCCTTTTTCTATAGAAATAGACAATCCTACAATATCTACTGTCAAAACATCAAGGCCAGTCGTTTCTGTATCAAAAGCAAAAATATTTTTCTTTTCAATCATAGAGATAAGCTCATTGATTTGTTGTTCAGTTTCAAGTAAAAGATATTCATGTTCAGTATTTTCAATCGTTTTACCTTTATCTTCTTCTGCAACGATATCAACATCTTCATTAAGGGATACTTCTCCACCAAACATATCTATTTGTTGTCCTCCTTTTACGACTTGATTGACTGAAAATTCACTCCCCAGTATTCGCTTGCCAAGTGTTCTAAACTCTAGTTCTGTAAACAACTCGGTTAGTTTTTCTTTATTCGGTTCAGAAATAATCAAGTCTTCACACTTCAACTCAATAGGTGCATCTAAAATAATTGTAGCTAGTTGTTTTGAAATCAAACCTTGCTCCACATTTGCTGCTACCTTTTCTTTCATCTTGCCTTTGAGTTTGTCTATATTTTCAAACAAACCCTCCATGCTACCATATTCTTTAATGAATTTTTTGGCAGTTTTTTCACCTACTCCTGGTATCCCTGGTATATTATCGACAGCATCGCCCCACATCCCCAATATATCTATGACTTGTAAAGGATCTTCTACTTCCCATTTTTCTTTTATCTCAGGTACTCCTAATATTTCTACGCCATTACCTTGACGAGAAGGCTTGTACATAAATATATTTTCAGACACTAGCTGAGCGAAATCTTTATCAGGAGTGACCATAAATACTTTATAACCCTCTTTTTCTTTTTGCTTTGCTAAAGTTCCTATCAGGTCATCTGCTTCGTAGCCAGACAACTCTATTCTTGGGATATTAAACGCATCTATTATCTGCTTGATATAAGGCAATGCACTACGTATGTCTTCGGGCATTGCTTCTCTATTTGCTTTATAAAATTCAAATTCTACCGCTCTGTCTGTTTGTCCTGGCGCATCAAATACGACTGCAATATGCGTAGGTTTTTCTTTACGCATCAGATCATTCAGGTAATTAGTAAATCCATAACTCGCTGAAGTATTCATCCCTTTACTATTTGTAATAGGATTTTTGATAAAAGCATAATAAGCTCTATAGATAAGAGCAAAAGCATCTAGCAAGAATAATCGTTTGTCGTCTTGTTGGTTAGGCATAGTTTTAAAAATTGAAACTGCAAGATAAAAAAAGCCCATCTTAAATGAATAAGATGGGCTTTGTATTTTTCAACTGATTGATTTTATTACCAGTTTCTTTTCTTTTTAAAATCATTTCCTCCTTTAAAGTCATTTCCTGAAGGAGAACCTACACGTATCATTGTACATCTAAATCCGATTTGAGACGAAGCTTCATTTTCATCTAAATATCTTCTAGCAGCAGGAGTGATATAGAATGCTCTATCATTCCATGAACCACCTTTATATACTCTAGCTTCATCATTAACTAAAGATGATACACCATAGTTGTACATAAAATCTTCTCCATTGAGAGACTGATCGTCACCATCACCATAGTTTCTTACATCTGCAGTACGGTAGTTTCTTCTATTTGCTACTTCTTCATCCGTTACAAGACGATACTCCATCTTTCCAGTAGTATCATTTTTAGGAGCAGGATTTCCTTCTTCATCCAATACTAAAGTTTCAAATTCATTTCCTCTAAATGTATTGAAATCTTCTGCATCTTGAGACGTCATAGGACGATATACATCTAAAGTCCATTCTGACACGTTTCCTGCCATGTTGAATAATCCATAATCATTAGGCATGAAAGCATCTACTTCTGCTGTAATAGAAGCATTATCATTTAAGTTTCCTGCGATACCCATATTATCTCCTCTACCTCTCTTGAAGTTAGCTAAGAAATCTCCTTGCCAGTTTCCTTTGTAGTAACGAGTAGTTGTTCCATTCCAAGGATATAATTTTCTATCAGTGATTCTTTCTTCTTCGGGATGAGGCAAATTTCCAACTAGCGAAAGTGCAGCATATTCCCATTCAGCTTCAGTAGGTAGTCTATAGTCTGGCAACAAAATACCATCTTCAAATTCTACTTGTCTGTATTCATCTCCGCTAGGATCAAGGTTTTCCATTGGTTTTTTACCTTGAGTACCTTCGTATTGTCCAGCCAAATATGAATCAGTGTTAAAATTCTCTTCGTTTTCTTGATTTGGATCCAACTCTAAAATCCCTTCACTTATTAAAATCATTTCATTGACACGATCAGATCTCCATTCACAATAATCCATTGCTTGCAACCAATCTACTCCAACTACAGGATAATTGTCATAAGCTGGATGAGAAAAATAATATTTCACATAAGGCTCATTATACGCCAATTCATCTCTCCATACCTGCTGATCTGGCTCTGCAGCATTCACTATTTCTGGATATGTCTCACCAAAAACACGCTCTAGCCAATATAAATATTCACGATAGTCAAGATTACGAACTTCTGTTTCATCCATATAAAAAGAACTTACTGTTATTCTTCTAGGTACAGTATGGTGTTCATACATTACATCTTGCTCCATATTTCCCATAACAAAAGATCCACCTTCTACAAATACAAGACCTGGACCTGTTTCTTGTCCTTCATAAGGTCTGTCCTCAAAACCACCCCATTCTGGATCATTGTATGCCCATCCTGTAGTAGAAGAACCACCTTCTTTACATGAACTTAAGCCAAGCATTCCTATCATGGCTATTCCTACTGCTAATAATGAAATTTTCTGTGTCATTTTTTTCTAAATTTTTAGAAGAACGCTAATATATAAAAAACTTTTTTAAAAATCCAAATAAAAGGGACAAGGTGTATATCCTTGTGTATACGATGGATTCAATGAATTCTCTTCTTTCGTCAAATTAAAGACAATTGAAAACTCATGTGAACCTGCCGTTCCTTTGAGTGGAGACAGATTAATATCAAAACTATATCCAAATCTCAAAACTCCTTTTTTAAATCCTACTCCTGATATAACGGCATCAAAGTTCTTAAAAGTATGTCGAACCCAAATTCCTGTATAAATAAAATCCCATCCTATCATACTTCCTACGGAAATTTGATTGAAATTGTTTCGATTAGCAAACAAAACTTGTGGAGAAAGCCATCCTTTTTTATTGTAATGATGTTTCCCAAATGTAACTATCGTCCCTCCATGAAAAGCAAAACGCATTTTATTGGTATTGTCTCCATAAAAATCTTTCTCAGGAACTAAATCATTAACTGCAACTCCAAAAAAATGCTTTGGCGTAAAAAACACCACACCTGCATTTGCATTAAATGTATGTGTATTAGGATTGTCAGGCGGTGTTTGAGAAGTGGGATTCGGCATTCCTATGCTTTGATAAAAACCATTGACAGGATCTATCTGGTCATAAAAAAGTAATTGATTAAAGTCAATATATCGATGTGTATATGAACCTCCAAGCCCTATTTTTATACCAAATTTATTACTGACACGTATCTGATACGAATAAGCAGCTTGCACACTATTCTGTACGATATTATTATTGGCTATTCTATCAGAGATCAGCATTATACCCAATCCACCTTGCAATTTTTCGATATGCTGATCATAACTCAAACCATAAGTCACAAAACCACCACTAGGACCATTTCCAAGTTCTGGCCATTGGTTTCGATAGTTCAGCCCAATTCTAGGTCCATGAGAAATACCTGCAAGTGCAGGATTGAGATGCAATGGTGCAGCATAGAACTGGCTAAATTCCACATTTTGCGCTAGCATAAACAGCGGCAAAAAAAGCAGAAATCCTACTAAATTATATTGTAAACAAACTTTTTGCAAGGATATAATGTTTATTAAATCGTCTAAATAACGCTTTTACTAAAGAAAAAGTATCTTCGTCTTTTTGAAAACGGATTGCAATAATAAAGTATTATGTCCGTTTCTTTGAAAAAAAGCAGAAGAATTTAAAATACTACTTTAAATGGCGAAAATCTATTCTTAATCTCATTGTCATGAAAAAATTAAATCTTAGTCTACTATTTATCGGGACATCTATTTTACTTTTAGCGCAAAACTTTGCGAATACAAGTGTGCTTAATACTGGTAATTGGCATAAAATAGCTGTAGAAAGTGATGGAGTCTACAAGATAGATTTTGCCTTTATGCAAGACAATGGGCTCAATCCTCAAAGCATTCAGTTCTCTAATTTTGGTGTATTTGGACAAGGAATGGGAATGCTTCCTGAAGAAAATGCAGACACTCGTGTCGATGACTTGGCAGAAATAGCTATAAAAATAAAAGACAACAATAATAATAACAATTGGGATGCTGATGATTATGTTATTTTTTATGCAAAAGGCCCTCACAACTGGACATACAACACTGCTACACAAGAATGGGCTCACGTTCAAAACATCTATACTGATGCTGCTGCCTATTTCATCTCGACTAATAGTGGATCAGGAAAAGGAATCCCTACTGATGCCGCAGTGACAGGAACAGGATCTACTATCACAACTTTTGATGATTGGCAGTTTTTTGAAGAAGAAAAAAATAATGTCATCCACACAGAACTTAATGGAGTATCCGGTATGGGAAGAAAATGGTTTGGAGAAATATTTAACAATATCGCTTCTACTCAATCAATTAGTTTTTCTTTTCCTAACTTAGTCACGAATGAAGCTGTACAAATTCGTTCTAAATTTATAGCCGCTAGTTCTACAAGTTCTACACTTTTTACTATAAAAAATAATGGGACACAATTGTATACTCAGAATATAGGTTCACTATCTGAAACAGACAATTATCCAAATATTGTAAAAGAGACAGATGAACTAATCAGGACTTTTAATTCTTCATCAGGTGATATCAATCTCGAACTTCAGTATAGCAATAATAGCTCTCAAGCTAAAGGATGGTTAGACTATATAGAAATAGTAGCAAAAAGACAGTTATCAATGAATGGAGATTGGATTGCATTTAGAAGTTTTTCTTCTCTAAACAATCCTACATCAACATTTCAAGTAACAAATATAAATGGAGGTACAGAGATATGGGACGTAAGTACACCAGCAGATATTACTAAAATGCCTACCTCTTCTATAGGAAGTAGCCTTACGTTTGGAGCAATTACAACTTCACTCAAAGAATTTGTAGCTGTGAATACAAATGGAAATAATTTTTCTACTCCATCTTACATTGGAAATACTCACAATCAAAATCTCCATGGCTTATCACAAGTTGATATGATTATCATTGCTAATGATGATATTAAACCTGCAGCAGAAGACTTAGCAAATTTTCACTACGAAGAGGATGGACTTACGACTTCGATTGTTATGATAGATGAGATATACAATGAGTTTTCTTCAGGGCAACAAGATTTATCTGCTATTAGAGATTTTTTAAGAATGTTTTATGAAAGAGGAACTCCCATCAAGTATGTCTTACTTTTTGGTGATGCTTCGTTTGACTACAAAGACAGAATACCAAGCAATAATAATATTATCCCTACATACGAGTCTGTAGCTTCTTATTCTGTTGCTGGATCATACTGCACTGATGACTTTATAGGTTTTCTAGAGCAGGACGAAGGGGGCAATATTATAAGTAATGGGGATGACTTAGATATAGCGATAGGACGTATTCCTGTAGACAATGTAGCTGATGCGCAGGGCGTAGTAGACAAGATAAAATATTATAAAAGCAGAGAAGGACATGGCGCATGGATCAACGAACTTACTTTTGTAGCTGACGATGAAGATAGCAACCTTCACTTTACTCAAGTAGAAAAATTGGTTTCTCAAACCGATGTCGCTAATCAACCTGACTATAATATTGATAAAATATATTTTGATGCTTATGATCAAGTCAATGCAGGTGGAGGAGATAGATACCCAGATGTATTGAATACTATACTCAGAAAAGTACAAACAGGTACTTTTTTACTCAACTATACAGGGCATGGCGGCCCAAAAAACTGGGCACAAGAGCGTGTTTTCAATATTGATGATATGCAACAACTAGACAATAAGGATAATCTGCCTTTATTCATTACTGCTACTTGTGATTTTGCACCATATGATGGAGCAGATTTTCGATCAGCAGGTGAAGTACTTATTACTAATCCCAACGGTGGAGCAATAGCTATGATAACTACGACTAGACTTGTTTATGCGAATGCAAATTATGACATGAATAAAGCAATACTTGACAGATTGTTTCAACCCATAAATGGAAAAATGCCCACAATAGGAGAAGCAATGATGCTTGGTAAAAATGCAGTAAGCGGTAGCGAGAACAATCGAAAATTTGCTTTACTAGGCGATCCTGCACTTACGCTCAACTATCCTACATACGATGTCGTCACTACTGCTATCAATGATATTCCTATTAGCCAAACAGATACATTAGAAGCACTCTCTCGTGTAAAAATAGAAGGAGAATTGCAAAATGCTAGTGGCACTTTATTGTCCGATTTTAACGGAGTATTATACTCTACAGTTTATGATAAATCTACAACATACGCTACAAAAGGACAAGATGTCGAAAGTCAAGAAGCTGATTTTTCATTACAAAATAATATTTTATTCAAAGGAAAATCAAGTGTTGTCAATGGCATATTTTCTTTCGAATTTATCGTTCCTAAAGACATTAACTATTCTTTCAACAATGGAAAAATAAGTTACTATGCCATAGAAAATAGTACAGATAGAGATGCCAATGGATACGAAACTAATTTTATAGTAGGAGGAACAGCCGATAGTGTAGGAATAGATAACGCAGGACCATTAGTAGATGTATATATGAATGATAGTACGTTTGCTTTTGGAGGATTAACAGACGAAAATCCATCACTTTTTGTAAAACTGTCTGATGAAAGTGGTATCAATACTGTCGGAACAGGTGTAGGACATGATATAGCAGGTGTACTTGATGAAAATACACAAAGTACTTATTTGCTCAATGATTACTATGAAGCGACATTAGATGACTTTACAAGCGGTACTGTATCATATCCGTTCAACAAACTTGAAAACGGATTACATCAGATAAAAGTAAAAGCATGGGATGTACACAATAACCCAGGTGAAGGCTATACAGAGTTTATCGTAGCAGAATCTGCCAATGTAGCGATACAAAATGTTTTGAACTATCCAAATCCATTTACTACACATACTTCGTTTATATTTGAACACAATCACCCAGGAGACATATTAGATGTGCAAGTACAGATATATACGGTGTCTGGAAAAATAGTAAAAACAATTCAGACCTCTGTACAATCTAATGGCAATAGTGTCGTTCCTAATGAAATAACATGGGATGGACTCGATGATTATGGTGATGCTATAGGTAGAGGAGTATACGTGTATAAAGTTACTGCACAAGGCTCTGAAGGAAGTGCAGCACATGAGTTTGAAAAATTGGTAATTTTACGATAAATTTACCGCCCGATATAGACTAAGAATATATGAAGAAGATACATACAATAGGATTTTTGTTTTTGGCAATAGCAACTAATACGCTTTTTGCACAATCTACAGGAGATGACA
>JBMZDS010000025.1:0-12386 GCA_049614465.1 Chitinophagales bacterium | reverse complement strand
TACCTGTTATAGTAGGACTATCTCCAAGTGTTTCTGATTTCTCTAGTAGTCCTAATGGAAATACTTACATCTTCTTTACAGGAGCATCTCAGACTACCAATAGCCCAACTAATTGGGAATGGGATTTTGGTGATGGAACTCCTCTTACATCAGGAACAAGTACAACTCATACTTATACTGCTGAAGGTACTTATAATGTATGTGTTACTGTGAGTAACCAATTCAATGCAATATGTGGCGATCCTTTAGCGTCTTTTTGTAAAAGTGTATTAGTTGGTGGATCAGGTATAAATGATAAAGAATTAGATGCTACAATCAATATCTACCCAAATCCTAATACTGGTAAATTTGAAGTAACTATAGCAGATACTAAAGCATCTGACTTAAATATATCTATCACAAATATGATAGGAGAAACTATAGTAACATCTAACATTACTGTAAATGGTAGTACAACTGAAACTTTTGATTTAGGTCAAAAAGCATCAGGTGTTTACTTTGTAACTATTGCATCTGAAGATGCAGCTACAACAGAAAGAGTTATCGTTAGATAATATAACAAAACCATAACATACTACAAAAAAGGCAAGTCTTCATTGACTTGCCTTTTTTATTTCATGTAAAATAATTATATTTAACATGTGTCGACTACGCTTAAATATCATTTTGCGCAAATCCCAATCGTAAAAATTTTCATCCCGTTCTTGTTAGGAATAACATTAGGGTTATATAATTCATCAATTCCACTAGTTTTAAGTGCTGTAGTAATTGTCTTTATTCTTATAACGATAGGAAGTATTTTATTTTTTAAGAAGAAACTAAAGAATGTTTTACAACGAAAATATGTAGCGAGTCTAATCATTGCATGCTGTATTTTACTTCTAGGGTTTTCCATATCCTCATTGCATAGACAAAATTTACAGAACCATCATTTTTCAAATCATCTACAGGAATATAGCAATATTGCTATCCAAATAACTGCACCTGTCACCGAAAAAGAAAGATCAGTAAAAATAGTAGGTACTGTATTTCAAATAGCAAAAGACGATAGTTTATTTAAAACCAAGGGTAAGCTCCTACTATATCTTCAAAAATCAGAACAGGCTTTAGCTTTAGAATATGGAGATGTCTTGTATATAAATACAAGAATAAATGAAATTTCTCCGCCACTCAATCCCCATCAATTTGATTACAAAACATATCTCCGTTATCAAAATATCTATCATCAAGCATACGCAGATAGTACACATTGGCAGATAACCACTACAAATAACGGTAATTCTGTAATCGCTTCTATTTTTGATTTACGAAATTATTTTAAAAACACTATAGCGCAATACATAGAAGGAGAAAATGAAAAAGCCGTAGCGCAGGCGATACTCATTGGTAATAAAGATAGATTAGATGCAGAACTTATCCGTTCTTACTCTAGTTCTGGAGCTATGCATGTGCTAGCTGTATCAGGGCTCCATGTCGGCATAATATACCTAGTCTTCAATTTTCTACTTTCTTTCCTTGACAAAAATGCTAAAACACGAAAACTAAAACCTATTCTATTGATATTATTGATTTGGTTTTATGCCGTACTGACTGGAGCATCTCCCTCTGTACTGAGAGCGGCTACTATGTTTTCATTTATCACAATAGGTACATCGCTACAGAGACATACCAATATCTACAATGTAATCTCTGCTTCAGCTCTCATTCTCACACTTTTCAATCCTTTTATCATTACAGAAGTAGGTTTTCAACTCTCCTATTTCGCAGTGATTGGAATAATCTTTCTACAACCCAAAATCTATCGCATATTTGTAGCAAAGAATTGGTTATTAGACAAAATATGGGCATTAACAGCAGTTTCTATCTCAGCTCAAATTGCTACATTTCCTTTAGGCATATTATACTTTCATCAATTTCCCAATTTATTTTGGCTATCCAATCTTCTTGTCATTCCTGCTGCTACGCTTATTTTATATATTGGTGTATTGCTACTCGCATTTTCATGGTGGAAATGGCTTGCTATATGGATTGGATTTTTACTTGAAAAAATAATCTGGTTACTCAATCTTTTCGTAGCATGGATAGATGCCATTCCTTTTGCATTATCGAGTGGCATGGATATTAGCCATTTTCAGACATTATTGATATATACTTTCATTATTGCGTTTAGTTTAGCATTTGTATTTCGACAAAAAAGAATGTTATATCTAGGCTTTAGCGTCTTACTTATATTCTCTATCAGTTTTGCAGCAAAAATGTATCAAGTTCAAGATCAAAAACAACTCATAGTATACAGCGTTCCTAATACTTCTGCACTAGAAATCATCAATGGGAATACACGCTATTCTCAATTTGACAGTACATTACTCAATGACGACAAGCAATTGCTATTTAGTGTAAAACACAATTGGTGGAATAAACACATAAAGCAAGAAGCCGACTTTGAAGAATTTTCTTTTACTACTAAGGACGAAAACTCGTTCATCCATTTTGAAGGAAAGAATATCTTATTGATAGATAGCAATTATACATTACCTAGCATACTTTTTGAAACGGATTATGCAATCATCTCACACAATCCGAAACTCTATCTCGATAATTTTACCGCAAAAATAAAAGCGGAGAAATTTATCTTTGACTCTTCTAATCCACAATGGAAAATCAAATACTGGAAAGCGGACTGTGATAGTTTAGGATTAGACTGTTATTTTGTGACGGATAATTTTGCTTATGTTGAAGAATTTTAAACCTTAATAATTTAATTTCACTCCAGCTTCAATAAGATTCCGTATAAATTTCGTCATTATTATTCCTCAATTTTACAGAATGACGCAGTACATTCTTGACAAAAAATATTTTAACAAAATAGCTATATCAAACTAAGGTTATTAATGCACCAAAATCGAATCAAAAGCAGCCGTATGCGTCTCTTGTAAATCTCCATTTTCGTCAGAATAAATCAGATATGCATCTAAATCTGGCATCGAATCGACAAATGCATAACAATCTTCCAATCCCATAACCATACAAGCCGTAGCATAGGCATCAGCAGACATACAGTCATCAGCGAGAATAGTCGCACTCAATAGATTCGAAATCTCAGGATAACCAGTTCTTGGATTGATAATATGAACAATTTTTTGTCCATTTTCTAAGATTTTAAAATTGCGATAATTGCCCGAAGTTGCCATTGATTTATCTTGCAATGATACAATAGCATAAATACTACGCTCTTCTTCGTTGGGTTCTTCGATTCCTAGTCGCCAATACTCATCCTTTGCATTCTTACCTTTTACATGCACCTCCCCTCCTATTTCTACCATATAGTTTTCTACACCGATATCTTCAAGATAATAAGCAATTACATCAACGCCATAACCTTTTGCAATGGCAGAGAAGTCAAGCTGAAAAGCACCATTTCTTCCTATATAAGCAACATTAACCGAATCAATTAATCTACATTCAGCATATCCGTTTACACATAACTTCCCAAAAAGTAGATCTCCTTTCATTGAATTGGATGTAATCAGTGAATCTATCCAAACAGAATCAATACTATTGATATCAAAGTCTATTGTCTTGTAATAATCAACTAGCGGCTTTATCTTAAAATCAAATGCGCCATTAGTCTTCAGCATAACTTGGTGAGCATTTTCATATACAAATTGAAAAGTCTCTTCACTAGGCAGTGAAAGTCTACCATTTGGGATATTTAAAGAATTTAATCTCGAAATCGTAGAACTATCAATATAAGTACTAAATTCCATATTCACATCCCAAAGAATAGAATCGATATCATGCTGTAAACTTGCTTCATCATATAATGAATCAGACACTATTTTAACAGACCCCCAAGTTCCCATAGTTTCTAAATCAAGATGTACCTCATGCTTTACAGGCACAGTATCACAAGAAAATAAAGCAATGATGGCAATAAAAAAAAGTACTTTTCTCATTTGATTTTAGTTCAATAAAGCATCAATATCTGTACGAATATCTCCTGATGGACGCTCAGCATCAGCATCTACGATATGACCATCTGCATCTAGCAATATAAATCTAGGAATTGAATTAATTCCATAGGCTAGTGCAAACTCACTGTCAAAAGCATTTTTAGATATCAAATTATATCCCTTTCCTATCATATTTTGCTCTTCGAGATAAGCAAACCAATCATCATAATCATCATCCATTGACAATTTTACGACATTGATTCTATCGCCATATTCTTCTTCCAACTCTTTCAAATAAGGCATTTCACGCTTACAAGGAGCACACCATGAAGCCCAACAATCGATATAAGTTACTTTCCCTTTTGTAGATGACAAAACATTAACTTCTGTCCCTTTTATGTCTTCTCCCATAATTGAAGGAGAAGGTAATCCTGCTGCCAAACTTTTGGCTTTTTCTACCAAAGAAAGTACATCTTCTTTTTGGCTAGCATCACTAACATACTTTTCTGTATAATCAGTCAATTTTGCCAATTCATCAGTCGAAGAACCAATAACAGAATATCTAAAATAAGAGCTAATCAATTGCCCTTTTATCTGTTCATTTTCAAAACTTAAATCTAACAACTCAAGATGAGCAGTTAATCCTTCTTTTTCAGAATCTTCTACAATTTTATCAAAATAATTGACCAAAAAACGATCATAATCACTAGATCCTAACAGATTATCATTTTCAAACTCCATCTTCTTAGCAAAATCATAGAAACCTTCATTTAACTCGGCCTCATTCTGTGTGAAAGACTTGTGATAGTAAGGATAATCAAATTTCATATTCGCCACTTTATAGTCGACTATTCTATCTAGTTTTTTTGCAAAATCAGCATTCTCTGTGCTCAAATTTTCAAATGTCTTTCTATAGTCTTTTCCTATCTCATCTGCTTTCAATGAAAAATTCTCTGCATCAGATGCATACAAATTCTCTCTATCCATATTCCAATCAAACTGATTCATTTTCAAATAAGCGGTATTTTCTGCTGACAAATCGCCAGAAAACTCCTGCATAAAATCAAAATCTGCTGCATCCAAACTCAAATAAACACTATCTGTTCCTCCTAGATAAGTATAACCATATTGTCTACCATTGCGAAATGTATAGATATCGTGTGCCATGTTATCTATATCAAATCGAAATGAATTGTTTTCATCCAAAACAGCAGATAGCGTTTCATTACCTACCATTATTTTAACAGTATCGTCTAGCCTATTTTCTATCGTTCCTGTAAAAATAGCTGCATCAATAATTGGCGTTTCTTCATCTGTAGCATTTTGGCAAGCAAATAATAATGCCACCAAAGCGATTAATAGTATAAATTGTTTGTTCATCTTGATTTTATTTAAAAGTAATGGGATATAAACTCGTACAAAAGTAATAAAATGAAAGCATTATATAGTGAGCTATTCGTTCACAAAGCTGAAACAATAAAAATGTTAAATCCATTGCCTATATTTAACATCAATAAACCAAGTAATCCTAAAGTATTTAATAAATGAAACACACATTAACCCTATTAGTTTTGTGCCTTAATTTAATCAGTATTAAAGCTCAAATTGCAACCGAAATTACAGACTTGCAAACACCTGAATTAGATGAAACTTCTGGGCTTCTTTTCTATAATGATAAGATAATCACTTTTAATGATAGCGGAGGTGAAGCTAATCTATATGAGATAGATATTAACAATGGGAACATCACGAGAACTGTCACGATAAGCAATGCTACAAACATCGACTGGGAAGATATTGCACAAGATGAATCATATATATACATTGGTGATATAGGGAATAATAATGGAAATAGAAATGATCTAATAGTATATAAAATTGCTAAAAATGACTACAATACAGCCAATGATACGGCTATAGCTGAAAGTATCTCCTACTCATATGCTAATCAAGTTGATTTCACATCAAATCCTAACAATACAAATTGGGATGCAGAAGCAATGATTTCTTTTGAAGATAAGCTACTTATATTTTCTAAAAATTGGGTAGACAATATGACAAATGTATACTCAATACCTAAAACTAGCGGAACACATACAGCAATATTGGAAAGCAGTTATGACACGGACGGACTGATTACTGGTGCAGAGGCAACACTTGATGAAAGCACTATTTATCTTACAGGATATAGTAGCTCTGAAGCGCCATTTTTATACAAAATAGAAAGTATTCCTGATAATAGTTTAGATGTGTTTTCTGGAATAGTCTCAGAAAAGATTTCAGATATTGCGCCAATAGGAAATCAAGTTGAAGCAATTGCACTTAATAATGAAAACCTATACATCACAAATGAAAGATTTACTTTCACCTCAGGGTCACTTGAGATTGTCTTCCCTGCTAAATTATGGCAAATTGACAATGCAACAGCAAACGTAGATGCCTCAACAAATCTTAACCTAACTATTTTCCCGAATCCATCTATTGATATATTAAATATAAGTCAAAAAGTTGATGAAATAACAGTTTTTGATTGGCTTGGAAAAGTCGTTTTGAAGGAACAAAATGTAGAAGAACTTTCAGTAGAAAATCTAAAAGAAGGTAATTATATAATTCATCTCAAAAATGATGATACAAGAATCACAAAACAAATTATAAAGTACAAATAAAACATCCTACTTGTTTTATTCCAAAAAAAAGACAATGAGCATAGAGCAGGCATACAACAATTGGGCGAACCAATATGATACAAACAAAAATGTAACTAGGGATTTAGACAAAAAATCTACTGTCGATACCTTGAGTAAGTATGATTTTGAAACTGTAATAGAATTAGGGTGTGGTACAGGAAAAAATACGCTCTGGTTGATGGAAAAAGCCAAAACAATCATTGGGTTAGATTTTTCGCAAGCAATGCTCAATAAAGCCAAAGAAAAGATAGCCTGTAATAAAGTTACTTTCAAAAAAGCAGATTTGACACAAAATTGGGCTATTGAAAACGATTTTGCAGACTTGATAACAAGTAGTCTTACGCTCGAACACATCAAAGACCTCAATCACATTTTCAGACAAACTCAACTCAAACTAAAAGACAATGGTTTATTCTTCATCAGTGAACTACACCCTTTCAAGCAATACCTAGGAAGTAAAGCAAAATTTGTAACAACAAATGGCACACAAGAACTAGAAACATACACACACAACATCACAGACTATATCGAAGAAGCCAAAAATAACAATCTAAAACTGATAGAAATAAAAGAATGGTTCGATGACGATATAGATAAAAGATTGCCTAGATTAATTTCATTTGTGTTTAAAAAATAATATATTTGATAGAGATAAGAGAAATAAACGCAGGACTGTCATAATAAGATTTTTTTTACAAATGTTTTAAATAATGCGAAAATTAACTAACGATTAAAATTTAGAAATGAGATTCTAATCACAAATTATATTTGCCAAAAAATTAAAATTATGAGTAAATCAAAGATGACAGCAAAAGCAGCAAAGAGAATTCAAAGTGCTTATGCAAAAACTAATAGAGAAAGAGTTTCTAAAAATAGTTTTGCAACGAGAGCAAAAAAAGCAGCAGTTAGAAATAAAAAATAAATTAATTAAAAGCTACCTGTAAAGGCAGTCTACTTTTTATGAGTGATTTATCCTATAAAAGAAAACGATTTAAAAATGGGACTCCATTATGGTTTATTATTGGGTGTATAATGAATTATAATTTTCGCTCTTTTAGTCGATTTTTAATATACATTTATCATTTTTCTTATTGTTTGGACTTACGAAAGAAAGATTCTAGCCAGTATACTGATGTAGAATTAATATCAACTTTAGATTTGATTTATGGCAATAAAATTGATAAAAAGGATTTGTATACCCTAACAGACATGTCAAAAAATACTTTCAATAAATATTTCAAGGATTTTTTTGAAAAAAATAATTATATTGGAAAAAGAAAGTTTACCCTTTACGAAACTTATAATATTTTAAATGAATGGCAAGGCAAAGGTAAGTGGGGCATGTTTAATTCGATCAAAAAAGAAAGACTTGCTAAAATTATCAATTCTGGAAATTATAAAAGACTTGCAAGTGAATTTAAATTAAGTCTCAAGGGAAAATCATATAAAAATCAGGATAAATTTTCGCCAAATCAAGTGAAACATTTTTTAGAACATATAGATGAAATAGAAACTGAAAATGAAGAGCAATTATTACATTATTCCGACTTTAAAACATTATCAATATGGGCATTTGTAATTTTTGTTACTTCATTATATTTAAAGAATTCATTTTTTAACAAAAGAATATCAATTCAAAATTAAATAAAAGTGAAAGTTACAGTCGAAAAAAATGAAAAAGTTGGCAATATGGTTTTTGCAACTATTTACCCTCTTTACTGGAATAGATTAGAGAAACATGGTAGAACGAAAAAAGAGTTTCATCAAGTGATAGAATGGTTTACTGGCTTTGACGAAAATAAATTACAATCCCTCATTGAAGAGAAAGTAACGTTTAGGTCATTTTTTGAGCAAGCAAAAATTCATTCTAATGCATACATGATTAAAGGAGTTGTCTGCGGTTATCGAATTGAAGAAATAGAGGATGAATTTGAATTGTATAAACAATGTAGACGTATGGAAAAGCTGATTGATGAATTGGCAAAAGGTCGTAAAATGGAGAAAATTTTGCGCAAAGAAAAAAAGTAGCCATTGCTAACAAAACATAAACTGTATTAATCCAAACCTAAGCAGCGTCTCTTCCCATTATCGGATAGAGACGCTGAATATAAAGTTCTACTACTTCAAAGCAATCTCCAATACTTCTTGCATTTCCGTCACAAAATGAAATTTGACACCCTTGATGAAATCTTGATTGATTTCTTCTACGTCTTTTTCATTCATTTTGCATAAGATGATTTCCTTGATACCACTTCGCTTTGCTGCAAGCACTTTTTCTTTGATACCGCCTACTGGAAGCACTTTTCCTCTTAGCGTAATCTCACCCGACATCGCTAAGTATGGTTTTACTTTCTTATCTAGAATAAGTGAACACAGAGTCGTCAATATTGTGATTCCTGCTGATGGTCCATCTTTAGGAGTTGCTCCTTCTGGTACGTGTACATGAAATGTATTTTCTTCAAACACTTTCTCGTTTATACCTAATTCTTTGGCTTTTGATTTGATGTATGACAAGGCTGTAGTAGCTGATTCTTTCATCACATCTCCTAGACTTCCTGTCAAGATAAGATTAGATTTCCCTTTTGACTTATTGGCTTCTATAAACAAAATATCGCCCCCAACAGTCGTATATGCCAATCCAATAGCTACTCCGGCAGGGTTTCCTTCAAGATGTTTTTCTCGACTATATCCCTTTCCTAGATATTCTTCGACATCTTCTACCGTCACAGATACATTATACTCTTCGTCCATCGCCACTTTCATCGCTACAGAACGCATTACGCTTGCGATTTTTTGCTCTAGACTACGAACTCCTGACTCACGTGTATATTTTTCAACAATCGCTTCGAGTGTTTTCTTTGTAAACTTTACTTGCGTAGCTTTCAATCCATGTGCTTTTCGCTGCCCAGGAATCAAATGCTTTTTCGCTATTTCTATTTTTTCCTCTACAGAATAACCCGCCAATTGGATGATTTCCATACGATCACGCAATGCAGGTTGGATTGTATTGAGTTGGTTAGCAGTAGCCACAAACATCACTTTAGACAAATCGTATTCTACTTCTAAAAAATTGTCATAAAATGTAGTGTTCTGCTCCGGATCTAATACTTCTAGCAATGCAGAACTCGGATCTCCTCTAAATCCTTTTCCTACTTTGTCTATTTCATCTAGGATAAAAACAGGATTAGACGATTTTACTTTTTTCAAAGACTGAATAATACGACCAGGCATCGCTCCAATATATGTCTTACGGTGTCCTCTTATCTCTGATTCGTCATGCAAACCACCCAACGACATACGCACATATTTCCTATTGAGTGCAGCAGCTATTGATTTTCCGAGTGAAGTTTTTCCTACACCGGGAGGACCTACAAAACATAAAATAGGCGACTTCATATCTCCTTTAAGTTTCAAAACTGCTAAGTATTCTAAGATACGTTTCTTGATTTTGTCCAATCCATAATGCTCTGCATCTAGGACTTTTTTCGACTTTTTCAAATCAAGATTATCTTTGGTAGTTTCTTCCCATGGCAAATCGAGCATCAATTCGATATGATTGAGAATTATGCCATATTCTGGAGCAGCAGGATTGGTGCGTTGTAGTTTTTTCAATTCTTTTTCAAAAACCTCACTAGCTTCTTTACTCCATTTTTTCCCTTTGGCTTTTTCACGGAATCCTTCTGCTTCTTTTGCAGGTGTTTCCTGTCCAAGTTCTTCTTGGATGTTTTTCATCTGCTGATGCAAAAAATAATCACGCTGTTGCTTTTCAAGTTCGTGCCTTGTCTTGTTTTGAATTTGATTTTTCAAATCAAGCATCTGCACTTCTTGTTGCAAATGCTCTAATATTTTAGACGCACGTTTTTCAAAATCTGTAATTTCAAGCAATGCTTGTTTTTCAGCAACTCCTACATTCAAATTTGTTCCTATAAAATTGATAAGGAAAAACTGGCTCTTGATGTTTTTCAAAATAATCGCAGCTTCCGAAGGAATGTTGTTCGACTTTTTGATGACTTCTTTTGCCTTATCTTTCAACGAAGAAACCAATGCTTTGAACTCCTTGGTCATCTTAGGTTTTGTATCTACAAAAGAATCAAAATGTCCTTTGAAAAAAGGTTCTTCTTCTACCCTTTCGACTAACTTTATTTTTTTAGCTCCTTGTAGGATAACAGTAGTCATGCCATCTGGCATTTTTATCACTTTAATAATACGAGCCAATGTACCCGTATCATAGATATCATCAAAAGTAGGTTCTTCTATTTCAGGATTGGTCTGTGCCAATACAGCAATCAATTTCTTCTTTTTACTAGCGTATTTGACTGCTTTGATAGAAGCGTCTCTCCCTAGCGTAATGGGCATCACAACACCTGGAAAAATAACAGAGTTACGTAGTGTCAGTATCGGAATAGCTCCTTTTACTTCTATTTTTTCATCGCTTTCGAGTTCTTCGTCAGTAATTATTGGCAAAAATTCTGCTTCTTCGTCCATAGAAGGCATAAAGTGGTCTTCAAAATTCATATATTCAATTTATGATAGAAAAAGCGGCTATTACATCTTATGACATAAAAACCGCTTTTGCTACAAAGTTAATTCAAATTTACATTAGTGGTCAAATCTTCTTGGATAAATAATTCTCCATCGCGAACATCTATCCACAATTTACTTCCTTTTTTAATCTCATTGGCGAGCAACATCTTTGATAAAATATTGACCACATCTTTTTGCACCATACGCTTGATAGGACGTGCTCCATACTGTGGATCATAGCCATCATCAGCGATTATATCCAATGCTTTGTCCGTAATATCAATATTTATCTCCTGTACTTCTAGTCGTTCTTGCAATTTATTGATGTGCAATTTTGCAATAGATTTCAATGTTTTTCTGCTCAATGGCTCAAACATCAATACTTCATCTATTCGATTGAGAAATTCTGGACGCACTATCAATTTTAGCCGTTCCATTACTTCTATCTTGGTCGTATGATGTACTGCTAGCATATCATTTGGTGACACTCCATCATAGTTTTTCTGAATAATATCAGATCCAATATTGGATGTCATGATAACTATCGTGTTCTTAAAATTCGCTACACGACCTTTACTATCTGTCAAATGTCCTTCGTCCAATACTTGCAATAATACATTGAAAACATCAGGATGTGCTTTTTCTATTTCATCAAGCAAAATAACTGAATAAGGTTTCTTACGCACTGGTTCTGTGAGTTGTCCGCCTTCATCATACCCCACATAACCCGGAGGCGAACCTATCAATCTCGATACAGAATGTGCTTCCATATATTCGCTCATATCGATACGAATCAATGCTTGATCATCATCAAATAAAAACTCTGCCAAGGCTTTAGACAATTCTGTCTTACCTACTCCTGAACTTCCGATAAAAAAGAATGAACCAATCGGTTTGTTTTCATCACTCAATCCTGCTCGGTTTCTACGAATAGCATTAGCAACTGCTTCGATGGCTTCATTTTGTCCCTTTACTCGCTTATTGATTACTTCCTCTAGACGCAATAGTTTTGTGCGCTCAGTTTCCATCATTTTTGCAACAGGAACGCCCGTCCACTTTGATACAATCTCTGCAATATCTTCTTCTTCGACATCTTCTTTCAACATTCGAGAATCAGCATTTATTTTTGCCAAGTCAGTTTCTAATTTTGCAATAGCATCTTCAGTCGCTTTTATTTTTCCATAGCGTATTTCCGCTACTTTCCCATAGTCGCCTTCACGTT
>JBMZDS010000024.1:0-12525 GCA_049614465.1 Chitinophagales bacterium | reverse complement strand
ACACATAACATAATAATCAATGTTGTTAGCCTTTGTTGACCATCAACAATATCAAGATAACTACTGTTTTCTTCAGGTTTTGCAGTTATAATTGAACCAAGAAAATAATTTGGGTCATTTTGTTGAGCCTCAATTATATCGTCCCACAATTTATCAAGTTCATTGTCTCCCCAAGAGTATGCTCTTTGATACCTTGGAATTTGATATAAAGCATCAGTATTTCCAAATAATTGTTTAATTGATAAGCTACTCGGTTTAAATATATCTTCCATTTATTTCTTGTTGTTTCGTTTTGTTCAGCTTGCAGAGAACGGTTAGGTAAAATGTCGTTTGAATGCGTTTTATCGAGCGATAAGCGAAGTTAGCGTTTTCTTAAATCAAATACAAGTATTATTACATCTATTTATTGACAAAAAATCAATAATCACTATCTAAAAATGAAATAGAATCGTATTTTTTGCCCTAAAAAAGCATCACTCTAAAACCTGTGTTAATAATTGAAAATACAATCCTTGTAGAAATACATTTTTTGTAGCGATTTTCGTTAATTATTGACAATCTCAATCTATGGCGAGTACAAAAACGAAGAAGAAACCCAGTAAAAAATCGATGGAAGTCCCTACTTTTTTGAAAGACGGACGATGGAAACGCATATTAGGACTTGTATTTCTTTTAGTGGCATTTTTAATGACGGTATCATTTGCTTCTCATGTACTTGTAGGTAAAGCGGATATGGGCGCACAAGAGATAGTTACTGTTGATGATTTTGGTGCGGAGACTATTGTATATCAAGACAAAAATGCGCTAGGACGATTAGGTGCATGGATGTCCAATGTATTTGTCCGCAATATGTTTGGGTTATCTTCATTTATGTTGGCGGGTTTATTGGCTATTTATGGTGTCAATCTTTTGTTTGCCAAAAAGATTTTTAAGGTTAAAAAACTGACTTATCACGTCTTGTTTTTATCTTTTTTTCTAGCCGCTTTATTTGAGTTTGTACGTTTTCTTTTTTTTAAGGAAAGTTATTTTCACCCTGGAGGATTTATAGGATATACGATTGCTGGTAGTGGTGGTTGGCTAGTTTCTTGGATGAAAGCTGTAGGTACATCTGCCTTTTTATTCATAGTGGGTTTGGCTTATCTCATTATTGCTTTTGATTTTAAATTTGATTTTTTATTGAATCTTTTTACTAAAAAAGAAGCTCAGTTGTCTACAGAAGATAAGCAAGTGCCTATCTCAATGGATGAAAGCATTTTTGAAAAAGATAAACTAGAAAAAGAAAATCCTGTTCCAGTCACTATCACTCCAGAAAAGAAAGAAGAAGCGGAAGAAAGCGGATCATTAGACTTTGAAGTAACTACGACTGTAGAAGAACAACCAAGTAGTAATGTCGCAGAAGATGGCTTTGATTTAGTCGCTCCTGTGGAGAAAAAGAAAAAAGAAGAGCCAGACGAAGATTTAGAACTCAATATTTCTGCTGTCGTAGAGGAAAAAGTGATTAATACTTCTCGCAATGAAGGTAGTTATGACCCGACACTTGATTTGTCTAATTATAAATATCCGCCTCTCGATATGTTAGTCGAGCATGGAAGTGGTACAGTCAGCATCAATAAGGAAGAATTAGAACAGAACAAAAATCAAATTGTAGAGACACTTCGCAATTACAATATTGAAATATCGAAGATAAAAGCAACCGTTGGTCCTACAGTGACATTGTATGAGATTATTCCAGCGCCAGGAGTTCGTATTTCGAAGATTAAAAATCTAGAAGATGATATTGCTTTGAGTTTAGCTGCTTTAGGTATTCGTATTATAGCACCTATACCTGGAAAAGGAACGATAGGGATAGAAGTACCAAATGCGACTAAAGAAATTGTTTCTATGCGTTCTATTTTGGCATCAGAAAAATTTAGAACTTCAAAAGCAGAATTGCCAATAGGATTAGGAAAAAATATTGCCAACGAAATTTTTATTGCAGATTTAGCTAAAATGCCACATATGTTGATGGCTGGTGCGACTGGTCAAGGTAAATCTGTCGGTATCAATGCTGTTTTGGTTTCTCTTTTGTATAAGAAACATCCTTCACAACTGAAATTTGTATTAGTCGATCCTAAAAAGGTTGAACTTTCTATATACAATACGATAGAAAAACATTTCTTGGCAATATTGCCGGGCGAAGAAGAAGCGATTATCACTGATGTACAAAAAGTGGTATTGACACTTAATGCACTCTGTAAAGAAATGGATGAGCGATACGATTTGCTCAAAACGGCTAAGGCTAGAAACATAAAAGAATACAATAAGAAATTTACAGATAGACAACTCAACCCACTCAATGGACATAAGTTTTTGCCATACATTGTACTTATTATAGACGAGTTTGCAGATTTGATAATGACTGCAGGCAAGGAAGTAGAAACACCAGTAGCTCGTTTAGCACAGTTGGCAAGAGCAATAGGTATTCATTTGATTTTGGCAACTCAGCGACCATCAGTCAATATTATTACAGGTGTGATTAAAGCGAATTTTCCTGCACGTATATCATTTAGAGTATCGTCTAAAATAGATAGTCGTACGATATTAGATGCTGGCGGAGCAGATCAACTAATCGGTAGAGGAGATATGCTTTTTTCTCAGGGAAGTGATATGGTGCGTTTGCAATGTGCATTTGTCGATACGCCAGAGGTAGAAGAAATCACGACATTTATAGGTGAGCAGCAAGGCTATCCAGAGGTATTTCAATTGCCAGAAGTAGATGATCCTAATGCTGAAGGAGGAAAAGAAAGTTATAGCGCAAGTGAGCGAGATGCTCTTTTTGAAGATGCGGCTAGGGTAGTGGTGACCAATCAAGTCGGGAGTACATCTATGATACAGCGTAGGCTGAAATTGGGATATAATAGAGCAGGAAGATTGATGGATCAGTTAGAAGATGCCGGAATAGTTGGTCCTAATGTAGGAAGCAAAGCGAGAGAAGTCTATTACAAGTCTGAAGCAGAACTAGATGAGTATTTGAAAATAATGAAACAAACTGGCACGTAATTTGACTAGTTATTGATATTGAGAAACACATGAAAAGAGAGAAAATGTTTAGAAAATTAATTTTTGCCATAGCAATACTATTTATATCAGGACAAATGAGTTTTGCGCAGTCAGAAAATGGCTTGGATGAAGAGTCTGATGCGATACTGAAAGAACTTGCTGCAAAGTATAAGGACTATAAAGCGATAGAGACAACTGTAGAGTATGTAATAGAATATCCGGAAGAAGAACCGATATCTATCCAACTCAAAGTTTGGCTCAAAGGAGATATGTATAAACTCGAAAGAGGGACACAAATCGTGATGACTGACAATAAAACGATGTGGAATTACCTTGGAGATGTACAAGAACTTCAGATAAATGATTACAACGAAGAAGATGAAATGATAAAGCCTTCTCAAGTTTTTGACGTTTACAATGAAGATTATATTTATCGACTGAAAGAAGAATATGTCGCAGACGGAAAACAAATCAAAGTAGTAGAACTTACTCCTATTAACAAAGAACAATCATTGTTTAAAATAGATTTGACTATCAATACTACGGATAATGAATTGATGGGGTCAAAATTCTATGAAGCAAATGGTACGAGATATAGCTACATAATTGAGACTTTAGAAGCACAAGACTTATCAGATGATTTTTTCATCTTTGATAAAGAAAAGTATGTTGTAGAAGATGAAGTCGATATGAGGTTTTAATTTATTTTTGCCAAATGGATAATAAGCAAGAATTAGAAGACCTTTTCAAATCTGGTATTAAAGCATTTGATGAAGGTCAGTTTAGATTGGCACGTAAAAAATTTAAGGAGATTCTAAAAATTGCTCCAGATAATTCTATCGCCAAGCAAAAACTAGAAGAAATAGAGAAACAATTTTCTAATCAAGTAACTACCAATAAAAAGAAAGAAAAGAAAGCTTTGATTTTTTTGCAATAGCTTTTGTTGTTTTCATGGTTATTTATTTCTTTGTGATGTTATTAATCTAACAATATATTACTATGAATATTGAGCTAACCCCAGAAATGACGCTTGAACGTATCACTGAAGTCTTAAAAAGCGAATTTCCAGAATGTCAAATTGAACTAAAGAAAAATCCATTGTTTAGAAACCAATATGTGGAAGTGAAGAAAACCGCATTTGTTGGCGCATGGATAAATGCACATCCTAAAAAAAATAAGCTGTCTATACAAGGAGCAATTCCTTCAGCTCTTGTAAGAGGATTGATAGGCGGATTATTGTTGATTTTATTTTTAGCTAAGTCTCACAAGCGAATGACTACAGACATCGCAACTATCTTAAAAGACGAGTTTAAGACGGTTTAAAACCGAAATTATACAATAGAACTTCGTAAATTTTCTTACATTTTTTTATTTTCTATGGATAAGCGGCACGCTTACTCCTACTAAAGCACCAGCACTATAGCCTACAATGACATCTGTCCAATAATGTTTGCCAGCACGTACACGTAAGTATCCTGTAATAGCAGGAATAAGTGCAGCAATAGTCCATACCAATGGTTTGAACTTTGAATCAGGAAAGTAATGATGATACATCATGGCGGAGGAAAACATCATAGCAGCAGGAGTAGAAGTATGTCCCGAAAAAAAGGAATGCTGTGCCCCTTTGTCTAGTTTCTTTTCAAGTGGTGCATTCGGATTGTACACATATGGTCGTGTACGTTTAGAAAGCTCTTTTGTTAAGAATGTTATACCAGAATTAAGCATAAATACTTCTGTTGAGATCAATGCAATTTTTCCAAAATCTTGTCGAGTTCTTTTATCTGCTAAAAACAACAATGGAGTTGCTATAGATGTATATAAAAATCCATCACTCGCTTTTGCCGCAGTCGTATTCCAGTTATTCGTCACGCCTCTATCAAATGCCCATATATCTTGTGCATTTAGTCTTTCTATTTGTTCTATTGTGAGGATATCTCGATTTTTTTCTAGGAAAAAACTTGTCGTCAACAATCCAATACTAACAGTCGGAATTGTAATATCTGCCTGATAAGATAATTTGTAAGGCGATTGTGCAAAGCTTATTTGAAGTAAAAAGATTGAAAAAATGCTTAAAATTGATTTTATTTTCATCGAAAAGTATATTTTTAGACCGTTAATATAATTAGAAGTTGTCTAATAGTTTTTATTTGAGAAATGAAAAGACAATTTCTAATGCGAATAAAAAACATTATTTATCTTTTAATGACATGAAACAACTATATCTTTCGTTAGTAGTTATCGTATTTTTTCTATTCTCATGTGGTGAATCTGGTCCTAAACGTCAGTTAGGTTTTTACAATAATAGCGATCAAACACTTAATCTTGTGATTGAAGATGAGGAGTTTAGTTATTATGATGAATTTATAGAACCTTATAGTACTGGATATTACTATATCGATACAGGAACGTATGATTTTGTAGTGTGGGACGAAGAAGGCTATTTTGTTCGTGAAGTATTGAGTTATAAAGTGAACGAAAATCCAAGTACGGCTATTGAAAATTATCTTTTGTTTGATTTAGCCGCAGAATATCCTACCGTTGTTGCCAATCTCAATTCTTTTTATGAAGGTGGATGGGATTATACGCAGTCAGTACATTCATATAAAGACAAAGGATTAATTCATAAATATATTGATAATACTGAAATGCCTTTTGAGCCAGATTTTTATTATCAAACAGAATGGATACATCCTTTTGATGATGAAATGCCTAATACAATAGATGCAGGAGACAATGTCTATGCGATTATTCCGCTTGATATGGATTATACTTATGAAGAGGATGTAGAAGAAGCAATTGTCAATTATATTCAAGAAAATTTCAACTAAAAAGTAATGGGAGAGTCAAGAGTAAAACTAACGAGTAGTAGCAAACAATTGCAAATGTTTGAGCGAAATTTGCTCAATGATGTACATGCGCTAGGGCGTATGCTCAAAGAAGGTTGGTTTGAGATAGATAAAACTCGTATAGGGGCAGAGCAAGAATTTTGTTTAGTCGATAAGTATTGTAAGCCTGCTGGTAAAAACATGGAAATGATGAGTCATCTCACGCATAATGATGCTTTTACTACTGAGTTGGCTCGTTTCAATATGGAAATTAATGCAGCACCGCAGATTTTTAGTGGAGATTGTTTTACCAAAATGGAAAATGAGATCAAGACTTTGCTCTATGAAGCAAAAGGTGTAGCGAATGATATGGATTTGAATATCGTACTTTCAGGTATTGTTCCTACTATTCGAAAGTTTGATTTTTCGATGGACAATCTGACTCCTTTTGAGCGTTATTTTGCCCTTTGTCAAGCTATTAATAAGCTAAGAGGGAAGCATTATAAATTGCATATTCAAGGAATAGATGAGTTGATTTCTGAGCATGATTCTCCATTGCTAGAAGCTGCGAATACAGGGTTTCAGGTGCATTTACAAGTTAAGCCTGATGAGTTTGTAGATATGTACAATATTTCTCAAGCCATTACAGGTCATGTATTGTCTAGTGCGACCAATTCACCTATCCTTTTTGGCAAAAGATTGTGGAAAGAAACAAGAGTGGCACTTTTTACGCAGTCAGTAGATACACGTCATAGCAAAGAACATATTAGAGAGACAAGTCCTAGGGTGACATTTGGCGATAGTTGGTTGAGAGATTCTATTTTGAATATATACAAGGAAGATATTGTGAAATATCGTGTATTGCTCAATGCAGAAGTAAGCGAAGATGTCGCTAAAAAACTTGAAAGTGGTGAAGCTCCAGAATTAATGGCACTTAAAGTTCATAATTCTACAGTTTATCGATGGAATCGACCTTGCTATGGTATTAGTGAAGGGAAAGCGCATCTTCGTATAGAAAATCGAGTTTTGCCCGCAGGACCTACGGTAGTAGATGAGATGGCAAATGCAGCTCTATGGCTTGGTCTGATGGTTGGAATGCACAAAGAGTATGGCGATATTACACAACGTATGGATTTTGAAGACGCAAAGACCAATTTTGTAAAAGCATCTACACATGGATTAGATACAAAATTGTATTGGTTAGACCATAAAAGCTATGCTGCTTCAGATATTTTGCAAAATGAATTGATACCACTTGCCGAAGAAGGGTTACGTATGCAAAATGTAGATGAAAAGGATATTCGTAAATATATGGATGTCTTGAATGAAAGAGTTGAAAGTGGACAAACAGGTTCGCAATGGCAATTGAAATCGTATAGTAAGCTCATCAAAAAATCAAACAAAGAGGAAGTTTTGGCAGCGATAACGGCATCGACTATTAAAAATCAAGCAGAAGAAGTACCTGCGCATAAATGGGAATTAGCAAATTTGAAGGATAATAAAGATTGGAGACCATCAGAAGTACATGTAGAAGAGTTTATGACAAAAAAACTATTTACGGTACAAAAAGAGGATATAATAGAGCTCGTATCAGAAATGATGGACTGGCAAAAGATAAGATACGTAGCAGTCGAAGATAGTAAAGGGAAATTGGTGGGACTAGTTACTTCAAGATTGTTATTACGTGCGTATATGAAGCATTATCATCAAGGTGCTCCTATGCCAAAATCTGTCAAAGACATCATGATAAAAGAGCCATTGACTATAGATCCTATGGCAAAGCTTTCTGAAGCAATGGAGACGATGACAAAATATCAATTTGGATGCCTTCCTGTAGTAGACAATAAAAACTATCTGATTGGGATAGTCACTGAGCAGAATTTTTTAGAGACATCTGAGAGTTTGCTTGGAAAATTGCAATAGGAGAGGTGGATGTGTTGGGCTAAAGCCCTTTTTTGTGTTTTCTTGTGATAATAAGGCTAAAGCCTTATTCTATTGATGATTTTTAAATACGAAAAATACATTAGTGAGATATTTAATTCTCGCTTATAATTTGTTTAGAAAAGCAAAATATCAATAGAGAAGGGTTTTAACCCTTCTTTTGTTATATATATAAGATAAATGGCTTTAGCCAAAATAGTAAAAACCAATATAAAATGTCTTTCATCAAAGCTTATCTACATTGTGTTTGGAGTACTAAAAATCGAATCCCTTATTTGGATACGCCAGAATTAAGACAAAAGATATGGGCGCATATTCTCGAAAATGCTAGGCAAAAAGATATTTTTATTGATTTTATCAATGGATAATCAGACCATTGTCATTGTCTGATTTCGTTAGGTAAAGACCAAACAATTCAGAAAGTAGTACAAATGATAAAGGGAGAATCTTCTTTTTGGATAAATAAATATCAACTAACGGACGAAAAATTTGAATGGCAGCAAAAATACTTTGCTGTTTCTATTTCAGAATCTCAACTTGAGCGGGTGAGAAATTATATTAAAAATCAAGAAATCCATTATCGTACGAAAACTTTTGAGCAAGAATATGATGAATTTATTGATAAATATGATTTCAAAGAATAAGTGATGATAAGACTAAAATCTTATCCTATTGATTGATGTATAGGAAAAACAAAAATAGCTTTAGCCAAAACTTCTCTTTCCTTTATTGTCTTTATGCCGAATAAAAAATACCTTTGTTCTATCAAAACGTTACAGCAAGCATATCATCTTTTTCGAAAGGAACTCTTAACTGAATTTCGACTCAAATATGCAATAGGAGGAATACTACTTTATGTTGCTTCTTCTGTGTTTGTGATTTATTTTTCTGTCTTGTATCAAAATGCAATCGAGCATATCACACCAGTTCTATGGTCTGTGTTTTTCTGGTTAGTGGTATTATTTGCAGTAGTCAATGCAGCTACACGTAGTTTTAGTCAGGAAAGCAATGGAAGACAATTGTATTATTATACATTGGCATCTCCGCAAGCCTTTATCTTGAGCAAATTGCTATACAATTTTATTGTTTCGCTTGTTTTGTCTGTTTTGTCTTTGCTTATTTTTTCTACCATGCTAGGCAATCCTGTAGAGCGAAATATGCTATTTTTCATTGCGGTTTTGTTGGGGAGTACTAGCTATTCGTTTTTATTTACATTGATTTCTGCCATAGCAGCCAAGGCAGGAAATAGCAGTACATTATCAGTAGTATTAGGCTTTCCTATTGTGATTCCTTTGTTGATTTTTATTGTAAAATTATCGAGAGAGGCCTTTTGGACAGATTTGTCTTCCAATTTTGAAAATAATTTATTTATCCTACTCGGATTTAATGTGATATTAGTCATTCTTTCACTCATACTATTTCCGTACCTTTGGCGCGATTAAAGATATTTGCTTAGCATATGCAAAAACTATTTAAACAAAATTGGTGGAAAATACTAGGAGTTGTACTGCTTGTATATGTCATTATAGGCGGTTTATTGGTGCCTTTGTTTGATGGCACAAATGCAGATTCGCTTCACTTTCCTAACCAAGCTATTCTTTACGAAACAGTCAGAAATCTTTTCTTTCATGTGACGATGTGGTTTGCTATGGTTTTTCTATTACTTTATGCATTTGTAAATAGTATTATTTACTTGTCTACAGGCAATATCAATTATGATATTTATGCTCGAAATGCAGTCAAGATTGCATTACTCTTTGGGGCATTTGGGATATTCACTGGGATGATATGGGTAAAAGCCACTTGGGCAGCACACTTGCCATTTACAGATTTGGAAGCGTATTGGGTAAAGGAAGATGCAAAATTGAATGGTGCAGCAATAGGTATGTTGATATACTTTGCATATATGATATTGAGAGGCTCAGTAGAAGATGAAAATAAGCGAGCTCGTTTGGCAGCTGTCTATAATATTTTTGCCTTTGTGATTTATATTCTTTTCATATTTGTGATACCTAGATTGACCTCATCTTTGCATCCAGGCAATGGAGGAAATCCTGGTTTTAGTGCTTATGATTTAGATAGTACTTTACGTCTATTTTTCTATCCTGCTGTGTTTGGCTGGACGCTGATTGCATTTTGGATAGCTTCACTAGGCGTACGATTAGATTTTATACAAAAAAAGATAGAAGATGGAACTGATAAAACGTAAATTATGGATGATTCTTGCCTGTTTGCCATTTTTAGCGCAAGCACAAGGAGAAAAGTCACTTTTTGCACAATTGATGGATACTAGCGATAAAATGATAATTGTCGTAATTGTCTTGCTAATTATTTTTTTCGGAATAATCTTTTACCTTACTTTGCTAAACAAAAAAATAACCAAAATAGAAAAGCAACTCGAAAAGTAGCCAATCTTTTCACTTGCTATTTTTAATATACAAACCAACAAAATATGGCAGATATTAGTTTTTACGAAAATGTAGAGCGCAATTTTGATAAAGCAGCTCAATATGTCAAATATCCAAAAGGACTTTTACATCAAATAAAATTGTGTAATAGTGTCTACAAAATGAAATTTCCTGTGAAAGTAGGTAATGATGTACAGGTGGTAGAAGCATACCGTGTACAGCATTCACATCACCGTACACCTACCAAAGGTGGAATCCGTTATAGTATTCATGTCAATCAAGACGAAGTAATGGCGTTGGCGGCATTGATGACGTATAAGTGTGCTATCGTAGACGTTCCCTTTGGTGGAGCAAAAGGAGGAATAAAAATTAGTCCTAGAAATACATCGACAACTACACTAGAGAAAATAACAAGAAGATATACTACAGAATTGATAAAGAAAAACTTTATTGGTCCTGGTCTAGATGTTCCTGCTCCTGATTATGGAACAGGGGAGCGTGAGATGGCTTGGATTCTGGATACGTACATGACACTCAATCCTGGTGAAGTAGAAGGATATGGCTGTGTGACAGGAAAGCCTGTTTCGCTTAATGGTATCAGAGGACGTACGGAAGCAACTGGTAGAGGTGTAGTATATGGATTGAATGAAATCGTAAGCTACAAATCTGATATGGAAGAGCTTGGATTGACTGCTGGTCTTGAAGGAAAGCGTGTTGCTTTGCAAGGATTAGGAAATGTAGGATTTCATGCTGGGCGTATCATTATGCAATATGGCGCTAAAGTAACTTGTGTATCTGAACAAGAAGGTGCTATCTATGACGAAGAAGGATTGGATATAGAAAAACTGTTCAAGTACAGAAAAAGCAATGGTTCTATTTTAGGATTTGGCAATAGTACTACACTTGAAAGTAGAGAAGCAGGATTAGAAGTTGAGTGTGATATACTTATACCGGCAGCTTTAGAAAATCAAATTACAAAAGAAAATGCTCCTAGAATAAAAGCAAAAATTGTAGCAGAAGCAGCTAATGGCCCTGTGACTCCAGATGCAGAAGAAATTTTGTTGGCAAAAGGAGTGATGGTAGTGCCAGATATGTATATCAATGCAGGTGGTGTGACAGTTTCTTATTTCGAATGGTTGAAAAATCTTTCACATGTTCGTTTTGGTCGTATGAATAAGCGATTTGAAGAGTACACACAAGGCAATATGCTAGATGTCATAGAAGATGCAAGTGGTAAAAAAATCACGAGTAAAGTAAGAAAAGAGGTCGTGAAAGGTGGTGATGAGATAGATTTGGTAAATTCTGGATTAGAAGATACTATGATAGAATCTTATCGTACTATCCGTGATACGAAGCGTAAGCATAAAATTCCAGATATGCGTACTGCAGCATTTGTAGTCGCTATCAATAAAATAGCGAGTTCTTATGGAAGTATGGGTATTTTCCCATAATGGTTCTTTGGACTTAACAATAGAAATCCCAAATCTTGAAAAAGGTTTGGGATTTTTTTGCTGCACAACAGAACAGTCTATTTGATACTTGAATAATCACTTAATGTATTTGTCTTTTATTTGAAAAGATTATTCTTTATATGACTACCTTTTAACTCTGTCTCTTCCCATTCCTTTTCTGCAATAGAATCGTAAGTGATAGCACCACCTACCTGTAGAGAAAGATATTTTTTTGCTGAGTTATAAATAAGTGTACGTATCACTACATTGAAATCAAAATCTCCATTGGGTGAAAAATAACCAATGCTTCCTGAATAGATTCCTCTTTTAGTTTGCTCATACTTCTCTATGAGTTGCATTGTTTTTACTTTAGGCGTTCCTGTCATACTTCCCATAGGGAAAGCATTTTTGATTATCTCAATATTGGAGATGTCATCTTTTACTTCTGCGACAATAGTCGATATCATTTGATTGACCGTTTCAAAGCCATATATTTCAAATAATTCTTCCACTTTTATCGTACCCGTCTTTGCTGATTTAGTCAAATCATTTCTTACCAGATCAACTATCATTACATTTTCAGCACGTTCTTTTTCGTCTTGTTGTAGTTGTGTTTTTAGACGTTCATTTTTTGCTTTTGTATTCCCTTTTCTTATTGTTCCTTTTATGGGCTGAGAAATGAGCTTTCCTCCTCTTTTTTGTAGAAATCTTTCAGGACTTGTACATAATACATAAATACTGTTGTGTTTGATAAGAGAGGAGAAAGGTGCTTTTGCCTTTGTATTGATTTTTGTGAAAAGGGAAATCGGTGAAATTGTACTATTTTCGCTGTAATATTCCTTGCAAAAATTCATTTCATAG
>JBMZDS010000023.1:0-12746 GCA_049614465.1 Chitinophagales bacterium | reverse complement strand
GAGCAGAAACACTAAAAAGTTTCAATAAGAAAAGTACTGTTGCTAATTCTAGTATTAAGAATATAGATGTCTATCATTTGCTTGAAGTAGAGCAAAAGGTATTTGTGCAGCATATGAAAGTAAAGCATGGTTCTATCGTAAGTGCTAGATGTTTTGAAGTGAAAAGAAAGCTAAATGAATCAAAAGAAGAATTGCTCTGTTATGCGATAGAAAATGATATTGCTGAAGGTTTAGAAATGGGGACAGAAGTAATCGTCCCATTTGAGATAACAATAGAAGGAATAAAAACGCACATTCCAAAAACTGGAGATAAACACAAAATACTGTTATTAGCATTCAAAAATTTGATTGCCCAAAAACAGCATTATTTTAATCTAAAGAAAAAAGCAGAAGAAAAACCAGCCGCACAAAAAAGAATATTGCGACAAGTACAAGCTGATCTTCGCCTCAAAGAATTACCTATCCATATAGAATGCTTTGACAACTCTAATATACAAGGAACCAATCCTGTAGCCTCTATGGTAATTTTTAGAAATGCAAAACCAGCAAAAAAAGATTATCGTCATTACAAGATAAAGACGGTAGAAGGACCAAATGACTTTGCCTCTATGGAAGAAGTCGTATACAGACGATACAAACGTCTTTTGGATGAAGAGCAATCACTTCCACAACTCATAATTGTAGATGGAGGAAAAGGGCAACTCAGTTCGGCAGTCAAAAGCCTCAAGAAACTCGATATTTATGGGAAAGTAGCTATCGTAGGAATTGCCAAAAGATTAGAAGAAATATTCTATCCAGGAGATACACTTCCCTTGTTTATCAATAAAAAATCTGAGTCCTTAAAACTCATACAACAATTAAGAAATGAGGCTCACCGATTTGCAATTACTTTTCACAGAAACTTACGGAGTAAAAATGCAGGAAAATCTCAATTGGAAGATATACAAGGCATCGGTACAAAAACTACTCAAACACTACTTCGTGAATTTGAAAGTGTAGAAAAAATAAAGCAAGCAACTTTCGATGAATTAAGTATTTTTATAGGAGAAGCAAAGGCAAAAATTGTATACGGCTACTTTCAAAATACTCCTAAATAAAAAATTCCGAACACTTTGTAGCATTCGGAACTTTTTATTTAAACAATTAAAATATATAATCTTAGTAAACCCATAGGTCATGTTCGTATTCAAACATATCTTGTTTTATACGATCTGACTCAAACAGTGCATCCAAACCTGTAGCATATGATTGAATAACTCTATCATATACGTTCGACTCTTTGTAGATATAACTAGAGAAAAATCTTCCTTCAAATATATCTTCAAAACTCAAGTTTATCGCATCATTCTGTACATTGTATGATTCATCTTTTGCCAAGATTCTACGTAAGTCAGGATAATATATCCAGTACATAGTTTCATCTCCTCTATAGTTTCCTTGTGCATCATATGATTCCATTACTGGAGCAATACCAATGATACGTACTTGAAATGTAGAAGACTCTTCATCAAAAAACCAATCTTCCTTGATTCTGTATTTCACTATTTTTTCCCAAGTCAATTCATTACTAATGATTACTTGAGTATCACGAAGGGTTATTGGATTGATTTGCCATACAGTATCTGTACTACTACCTATTCCAGATACTTTGTCTGGAGGAAGCAACATCTTGAATTGATCAGAATTCAAAACTGTATTATCATAAGCTTCTACTTCACCTGCCATAGCAGCTTCATGTATCACCTTAATCAAGGGCAATTGAGGGTACGCCAATGGTAAATTCATCTTTTCACGTACATCTATAATACGCCAAACACGTTTTGACCACATGATGTCTGCCTCACGAATATCGTCATAAGGGATAATTTCTTTCTCTTGAGTAATAACAGATGGAGCTATTCCATCTACTCCTGTGAAATGTCCATCTCCATCAGACATATCATCCATATCACCTTGTGCAAACACAGCAGTCATGCACATTGCAAAAAATCCCATTATCAATAACTTCTTCATAATTATACTATTTTATGTATTAAATTACTTTTAGTGAGATAGAACCAATCTTTCTAGATTGTCCGTCTGGTCCCTTCACTTTAATATTTTCAAAGATTACATAATCATTAGGTACAGCTCTTTGAATTAGATTACTAACCTGTCCAGAAATCAATGCACCACTATTTCCTCTAGCAGCAAGAATTTCTCCTTGTGTACTCAAGATAAAATCATAACTGATTACATCAAATCGAGCATCATAAGGGAAATTGTCCAGTTTAGCGACAACACCTTGCTGTGCTCTCAATGTACCACCTGGTACATTACTTCCTCCAAAAAGAACACCACCTAAAGAAGGTACTGGATCTGGAATACGCTTTACACGGAAAGTTGCATTATATGAGCTAGTAGATGTTCCATCAGGTGTTGTACCAGATGCTGACAATGTAACTTGATCCGTTACTGTAGTAACATTTGCTACCCAACTATTTCCACTTCCTGAAACAGAAGCTCCACCGCCAGACATAGATACTCTTTCAGATCCAGGCTTAGCATCTCCTATAGTAATAGTCATAGGATTTGGTACACCAATATACAAAACATTCATTTTGTCTAAGGCAGCTGAAAAACCACCAGGAGCAGCCCCTTCATAACTACTTTTGAAAGGATACCAATCATATCCATTTCCAGTAGGACTCTTAATCTTGATAGCCCCTTCGTATTCAGACTTACCTACAGAGGTCATTCTTTCATACATACCTTCTACAACTTCTTCGAATTCTCCTACAAAAGGATTGTCGTCTTCATTTTCAGTTACATATTTACCTAAACCTGTCTTAGATGTATCTTCATTTACAAACAAGTCCCAGTCTAATTTTCCGATGTAAGTCAAATCTTTAATTTCAGAACTAGACGCTGTCAAGAAAATATTAGATGTATACATAGAGCCACCAGGCAAATATGCTTTTTCAGCTTGTACTGTTGCACGCAACTCATCAAACTTAAATTTAGTTGCAGAAACTCTATTAAGCAAATACTCTGCAATAACAGCTTCTGTATTTAAAGCGTCATTTTCAATCTTCGTCAATAAAGTCATTGCACCAGGAGCAGGAACTTGGAAAAATTGAGAATACCACTCTGTTTGAGTACGATCTGCCGACTTTTCAAAATCTTCAGCATTCAATGTAAAACTCTTTTCTACAACAGCTATTTCTTCTGGAGTAATACCATCAACTTTAGCTAATATAGCTAAAAAATTAGCTCTTGTATCATTAATTTTATTTTGTAAATCTAGACCAACAAATCCGGCTTTCTCTTTATCTGCCAATAATCTTGTTGGAGAATCAATATCTGAAAGATTAGCAACTTGACCAGGATTATCACCATCCTCACCTGCATAATCATCGCTTAAAAGTGTGGTTTTAACTTCACTAATAAATGCCAATAAAGATTGACTTTCGTTAGATACCTCAGCAGATAAATCTAACAAACCTTTTGCTGTAGCATCTTTTGCAGCTACATCACCTAATGTTGTATTCAAGAATTCCAATTTGTCTACTACAACTTCATTAGAATTTTCAATACCAACTTCTATCGAACGGAATGCTAACAAGACTTCCTTTGACACGTTCATTGCTAAAAGAGCAGTAAGTACCAAATACATCATGTTAATCATCTTCTGTCTTGGGGATAATTTACCTCCAGCCATAATTTTTTAATTTTAATTAGGGTTTATAAAATATTTTCCTTTGGTTAAAAAATTATGATGGACGCATTGCCGTCAACATATTTCCATATACTTGATTCATAGAAGCAAGATTTGATGTCAATGCTTCCATTTCAGATTTTACTTGAGCAGTAGAAGCACTTATTTCTGACATAGACTCTAGCGTAGTAGAAAGTCCCTGCGCTGAAGACAAAGCTGCTGCGTAAGCATCTTTTACTTCGCCTAATGCGTTAGCTGCTGCTCTAGCATTTTGTGCATAATCAGATGTTGCTCCTACAGCTTCACTTACGTCAGCCATATTTGAAACATTATCACTCAATTTCCCTAAATTAGTACCTAATCTTGCTATCATATCTTTCTCGATATTAGCTTCTTCTAGCATGTTATCCAATTTTTGAGTAATAGAAGAAGCTCCTGCTCCTCCACTTCCTTCACCAGCATATTCATTTGCCAATTCTGGATATACTCTTTCCCATTCGTATTCATCATGCGTTTCTTCTTGTGGTTCGAAACCTGAGATAATAAAGATTAAAACCTCTGCACCCATACCTACCATAAGCATGATATTAGCACCTGGAAGGTGAAGAATTTTAAATAGTGCTCCTAAAATTACTAATGCCGCTCCAAATGAGTATGCATAGTTTAATATTGTTTTTCCGCCTTTAGTATGGAACATTGATTTTTTCTTAGCCATTTCTGTAGTTTTTAGTTTTTAACAATAAATATTTGGGTTAATAATAGTATTAACGGGTTGAAATTAATTTTTAGTATTTGGTGTGAAATTCGTACGCTTAAAATGAATTATCTCTGTAGTCTCTTCCTAAATATGAAGATACACATCTAAAACCGATATAACTTTTAGTTTCATATTCATACTCCCAGTGACGAGTACCTGTTTGAATATAGTATGCAATATCTTTCCAAGAACCACCTCTGATTACTTTTCTTTTTAGTGTATTAGACTCATCTTCCAAAGCATCATATCTAATATCTGGACTTAAATCATGTAGAAATGAGTATGAATTTTCATAGTACGCAGATGATGTCCATTCTGAAACATTTCCTGCCATATTGTACAATCCATAATCATTTGCCCAGTACATATCTGCTCTAACAGTATACATACCACCATCTTCAGGATAATTTCCTCTTCCAGGCTTAAAGTTAGCTAAAAGACACCCTTTACTATTTCTAGTATAAGGTCCACCCCATGGGTATGGAGATCCGTCTAATCCACCTCTTGCAGCGTATTCCCACTCATGCTCTATTGGCAAACGAAAATCATCTAACATAGGTAATCCTTGCTCTTGCTTATAATCATTCCAAAAATTGGTTCTCCATGCACTAAAAGCATTAGCTTGATCCCACTCTACTCCCACAACCGGATAATTATCAAATGCAGGGTGCTCAAAATATCTTCTTGCTAAAGGCTCATTATATGAATACGAGAAATCTCTAATCCAAACTAAAGTATCTGGATATACACTGACATCTTGTTCTATGATTAAATCATCTCTGTCCACACCAGGCTCTCTAGCTGCAGTCTGCCAATCTATCCAAATATAATTATAAACCAATTCGTCTGTTTTAAGCCCAGTACTAATAGGATCATCTGCAGGTAAATACATAGAAGCTAATTCTTCCTTTGTTTCAGGATTACTCCAATCTATTTCTTGCTCCCAATCTATTTCTTCTTCACCAGTATATTCATCAATAATGACATGACCTAAAATTTTATGTGCCATTTCATCACGCACCCAATTCACAAACTGACGATATTCGTTGTTAGTGATTTCTGTTGCATCCATATAAAAAGAGGGGATAGAAATAGATTTACTTCTTGACACTCTTGCATTATTGATATCTTGATCTGAAGGACCTATATGCAATGTACCCGATGGCACATATACCATGCCGTAAGGCATTTCTGGTTGCCAGTTTGGTCTTTCTATTTCTCCTAGCAATTGACCGTTATAGTCTCCTCCACAACTCACCAAACTCAACACTAAAAGTGTTAATATCGAATGTACTAATGTTTGTAATTTCATTTTCTTTTTATTTTAAAAAAGCGCTTAAAGGCGTGTAAATATAAAGCATTATTTAAAAAATTCAAATCTAATAGATTTTTTTTCATAAAAATCTAGGATTATACCATGTATTTCCCTGTTTACGCGTACTAAACTGCATTGGCATAATGTATTTAATTGATAATTCATGAGACCCACTATTGAAATCATTTAAAAATGACAAGTTATAATCATATGAATACCCTACTCTTACTTTTTGTTTTATTTTAAATCCAAATTCTCCCATCACCGCATCTTGACTATTGGCAGTAAAACCTCTATACCCGACACTTAAATCAATCTTATTCACCGCAAGCATGACTTTCATCGCTGCTTGATGCTCAACAAAATCGGTTTTATATGATACGAAAGGTGTTACTTTCATCTTTTGGACTTCTATAACGTAACCGCCATACATATTTATTGTACGTCCAATATACACATTTGTTTCATATTCGGATAAAGAAAGTGAAATTTTGGGTGAATTTATGTTCTGAATAGCTATTCCTGCTGAAAAATCAGCAATACTATAATGCACCCCAAAAGCACTAGTAAAATTAAGTCCGCCTATTTTTTCATTGGGAATAGATTCATCATTATGGATTAATTGCCCATTTTGATAGTTGCCATCTACAGCTCGCAGCTTTGTACCATCAACTGATAAATTGGCGAACCCTAATCCTAACCCAAATGATAATTTACTTTTTCCCATAGCAAGATGATATGCTCCATTAAGCTCTATGGTTGTAAATCGCTGAAAACCTATAATATCATTAACCACTCTAATGCCTGCTCCTACTTTTTCTGAACCAATAGGCGTACTAAAATCTAAATATTGGGTAGCGATAGATTTATTGGCGAGTCCTACATATTGACTTCTATGAGCGAGAGTTGCACTCAACTGACTATCATAGCCACTCATAGCAGGATTGAGATACAAAGAATATTTGTCCTGCTGACTAAACTGCACCCATTGTTGTGCAAACAATGTGAAAGGCAATAAATATAATAATATAAGTAGTTTTCTCTTCAAAAGACAATATCAATTTATATGCAAAACGCATAAAATACTATAAAAGTACGTCTAAGATAATTCTTTTCTTTGAAATAAAAACCTAAGCTAGTGATTTCATATAGCGATCTATCGCTACTGACATAGAACGTGCCTCAGGAATAGGAGCTTTAATATCTATGCGAAAGCCTGATTTTTCGATTTTGGCGCAAGTTGAAGTTCCAAATCCTGCGATTCGAGTATCTCCTTGTTCAAAATCTGGAAATTTTTCCAACATAGCATCTACACTAAACGGACTAAAGAATACAATCATGTCATAATCTTTAATAGTCAAATCTTCCAATTCTGGAGAATGAATAGTTCGATACATAATAGCTTCTTTGTACTCGTATCCATTTTCCTTAAGGAAATTGGGGATAGCAGGACTACTCGTATCAGAACAAGGCAACATAAATTTTTTGGTACTCGCTTTATGTTTATTCAGCAAAGTCTGCAAATCTTTCATTGTGCCATTGCCATAAAAAACTTTACGCTTTCTATATTGTATAAATTTCTGCAAATACAACGCAATAGCCTCTGACACACAGAAGTATTTTGTTTCTTGAGAAATTGTATAGCGCAATTCTTCACATAGACGAAAGTACTGTTCCATCGCATTTCTACTTGTAAAAATAACGCCTGGAAATTTGTCTATCTGTATTCGCTGTTTTCTAAATTCCTTAGTTGTCACTCCTTCTATCGTAATAAAAGGACAAAAACCTACATTCAAATTATACTTCTTCTCTATTGAAGCATAAGGAGATTTTGCTTCTGGTTCGGGCTGTGAGATAAGAATTGATTTGATTTTTTTCATCGTTGCAATGGACATATAGTGCACTTTAAACATCAAAAATTAGACCAAATTGAACATTACTTTACATAATACTACTACCGGTAAAATTTTGAATGTGCAAATATACAACAAAAAATGAAACACAGAAAAATTTATTCTTTCTGCAAGAATCACTTGAAACAAGCGCACTTCTTTAAATAGAAAAAAGAAAGCTATAAATGCGATCAATATCCAAGCTATCCATACTTTATAAGGAGCTACACCAAAGGACAAAAAGAAACAAAACAATAGGAAAACCCAAAAACCAACTATAAACTGCACAAATACATTGTACCTTACAACAAATGAGGTTTCCTCTTTTTTACCTAAAACACCCATAACGATATAGCTGATGTAGTCTAGGAAGAAAAAAGCGGCACTTATCATTGCTATTGTATAAAAAGAAATTTTCGTTGTAAAAAAAACATCTAGCGACAAATACACTGATAAAGAGAATAAAAGAAAAAATGAAACAAAGTAACCCCACAGATATACTCTATTGTTGCGTCTAGCTGTACGAGCATGCTGCATAGAGAGATTGACATTGAATAGACTTTGTCGTATAGCTCGCATTTGTTGCCGAGAATTTTCAAGCAAAACAACTCCTATCAAAAACATCAACAAAAGTGATCCGAACAAAACGAAAGAGGACAAAGACGTTGCTTGTAGTGTAGAAATTTTATCAATAAACACATTTTGTTCTACATCAGAAAAAGATAAGACATCAGCTTCTAATGTATCTATAGATGATAAATCTATTTGTTGTACTAAAGTATCATCTATACTTTGCGAAAAGACAGTTCCGATAAAAAAACAGCACAGAATATGTAAAAACAAATGTTTCATCTAAAAGATAGTGAGATAACCAAAATGTATTTTTCCATTTTTGAATTGTATAGGATTATCTAATTGCTTGCCTAAAGCATAACTCAAATTGAAAATCCCGCCTTTAGTTTCTAATGCTACTCCTGCACCAAAACCTAAAGGCAAATCTACGCTTCCTGCGCCTTTTCTTATGTCTTCTACTAGTGCAAAATCAAAAAAGCTATGAAAATATGAGTTTTTAGAGAGCAAAAAACGATACTCTGTTGTAAATACACTGTAGTAAGGTGTAAAAATAGCTTCTTCATCAAATCCTCTCAAAAGATTCGCACCTCCTATTCGATATTTTTCATTGTTAAAAATATTTTGGGCAATATAAAGAGCAGAATGATTGGAGAAAAGCATAGTATTTCGCTTGCCAAATGGCACAAAATATTCAACATCTAAATTGAGTGAATAATTGATCGATTTCAAATTCAAATCGCTATATAAATAATCCAATGTATTGCCATCAGCATTTTCTAAATTAGCTATCTGACTATTCTCTTTGATAATTTTTGTACCCACCGCACCTTTAAATTCGACTGCATAGCCTTTTCTTGGATTAAAAGGATAATCTAATCTTTGAAAAGCAACTCCCACACCATACTGATGATGACGAATATCTATATTTTCAGGCAATTCTTCGCTGATTTTAATAGCAAGTGTATCATAATTGAGGACATTAGAAGTCGTATTGTGATAAAAAGCTCGAAACTGATTGCTCCCACCAAACTGATATAACACAGCCGCTTCTGCATCTATATCGACAAATAAAGTATCGTTTTTATATAAAGCAAAATCGCCAGCAAGACCAATAGGTAAATTGACAAAATAAGGGTAAGCAAAGGACAAATTAAGTCTTTGTGTCCCTGCTTTCACTTGGCTAAAGTCTGCATATATCTCCTCTCCCACACCAAAAGAATTTTGCAAATGCAAAGTGCCGTCACCAGTAATCGTTAGTTTTTTATTATCAAGTTGGTCATTTGGCAAAAAACCAAGCACAAAATCAAACTGATTTGCCTTTTGTTTTTCTACAAAAACATGAACTGTTGCTTTTCCATTAAAAAAAATGACTTGAGATGTTTTACTTTCTGTTAAAAAAGTCAACTGTGCTAATCTATCTGATATTTGTTGAATTTTTCGTTCATCATATAAATCA
This sequence comes from Chitinophagales bacterium, assembly GCA_049614465.1. Classification (GTDB taxonomy): domain Bacteria; phylum Bacteroidota; class Bacteroidia; order Chitinophagales; family UBA8649; genus JBMZDS01. The sequence goes on along the minus strand of JBMZDS010000023.1, from coordinate 3,056 downwards.
TCAGGATAAATACCTAAATAATTTTCTAAGAACTTAACTTTCGTCTTGCTCTCACCATGTACAACAATACTGTCTATCAAAATACGCTCATAGGGCTCTGCAAAAATAGAAGCATAGACTTTCCCATCATATACTTGAACACTATCAAGCCATACTTTTGCAAAAGGGAACCCATTATTTTCATAATATTCTAGCAAATTATTCATCTGATTTTCAATAGCAAAGAATGAAAACTGACTGCCTGTATATTTACTTGATTTCAATCCCACTTTGTTCGCTATACTTTCATCTATATTGCCATTTTGAAGATAAGTAAGTTCATATTTTTCACCTAAATAAAAATAAGCGATTGCATTCTTTTTTGAAGAAAAAACTACAGAATCTATAGATATTTCAGCATATCCAAAAGCTTGTAGCTGCATAAAACTTTGCTCTAATGCCATCATAACAGAAAGACTGTCAGAATATTGCTCTTTCAATTTGACCTTCTTTGGTAATTCTTCGCCCAAAGGTAAAACTACGTCTAAAGAGACTTTATCCTGAGATTGTACCACACAGACGCAAAGGACAAAAAGAGTAAATAGTATTTTTTTTAGCTGCTTCAATGTAAATTAAACCCTTATTTTTACAATTTATTTTCAAATGTAAGAAAACTCTATGGCAGGCATCTATATACATGTTCCTTTTTGCAAGCAAGCCTGCTCTTATTGCAATTTTTATTTTTCTACTTCAACTCGATTTCAAGCAGACTATGTAAAAGCACTTTGCAAAGAAATCACTCTGCAAAAATACTATCTTAAAGATGAAAAAGTTTCGACTATCTATCTAGGAGGAGGAACTCCTTCGCTTTTATCTACAGATGAATTAGCAATCATTTTTGAGACGCTGCATCAGCATTTTTCGATAGAAAAAAACGTAGAAATAACATTAGAAGCCAATCCAGATGACTTGGATGGTAAAAAACTTGCTGCTCTATCCAAAACACCTGTCAACCGCTTGAGCATAGGTATTCAATCTTTCAATGACAATGATTTGAAAATGATGAATCGCGCGCACAATGCGCAAGAAGCAATGTCTTGCATCCCTAACGCACAAGACATTGGATTTGACAATATATCAATAGATCTTATTTATGGGCTGTCTGATATGAATGAAAAAGATTGGGAAAAAAATCTTACTCAAGCAGAAAAGTTTAAAGTTCAACACCTTTCTTGTTATTCACTTACGATAGAAGAAAATACAGCTCTTTTTCATCAGATACGCAAAGGAAAGATAGCTACTCCAAAAGATAGTAATTCAGCTGCTCATTTTTCAATATTGATGGATTTTGCAAAAGCAAATGAATGGCGGCACTACGAAATATCTAATTTTTGCAAAAAAGACTATATCTCACAACACAATTCTGCATACTGGAAAAGAAAAAAATATCTAGGACTAGGACCAGCCGCCCATTCATACAACCAAAAAGCAAGGCAATGGAATATCGCCAATACTAAAAAGTATATAGATGCTGTGCAAGAAGGAAAATTACTCAGAGAAGAAGAAATACTCTCACCAACAGAGCAAATGAACGAATATATCATGACATCGCTACGTACTGACTGGGGATTGAATCTTGAATTTATTCAACAAAATTTTGCTGACTATTTCACACAGTTCGAAAAACACTTGTCATCTATAGACAAGCATCTAGTAATACAAAAAGATAATGTCATTACGCTAAGTCATAATGGTAAATTCTATGCTGATATCGTAGCAAGTAATTTGTTTGTAGAATAAAACTAATTTAATATGGTCGTGCCTGTTTGATATAAAGCTGTCTATTTTCACCATCATACTTCAATTCTATATCTACGCCAAATTCAGTCAAATTCATCTTCCATTGTGCTTTCCATTTTCGATAAAAATGTGTTTTAATAGCAAGAAGTGTCTCATTGAGTACTATTAATTCTTCTTGTGAAAGTAGTGATTCATTATTATTAGCTGAACTGTATGAAATATAATCCGCATAGGCTGTACTAGGATCTGTACTATTTCTTTGCTGCAAGACAAATAGTTCGCTCGTAATACCAAAAGGAGGATTAACAATAGAAACTTCTTCTTTTTGAAGATTGACAATATGCCCACTTGATTCGGGACGATAAATATTTTTTGTAACCACAACACCATTAACTGCTTCATTAGGAAAAGAGCGGTGCACTAATATTCCCATAGCGACATTTTCATTGTTTATTTTGAAATAACTACGTTCTTGAAAAGCACGCAAATTCCAAAGACTCGCCCATACTTTTTTAATCGCTTCCTCTACACTTTTATCTTCATTGTATAGATAGCCAGTCTCAGAATCGTACAATCCTGCACCATTAAATCCTTTCGCATCTTCTGCATTAGTAGACGAACGAAATCGCATACGAGTATAACATTCGTTTTCCCTTATCTTATCACTTACTATTTGTAATAAAGTATCATTAATAGGTGCATCTTTAATTGCATTTCTTACCGATTTTAATTGTTTCTTTAGAGTATCTACATTCGTTGTAAAGATTTCATCCGTGAGCAAATCAGTTATCAACGTATCTATAGTGTTATCCTCTACGTGTTTTTTGTACCAATAAAAAGGGATCGCGAATGCTGCTTCTGGCACTACAACTCCTTCGATTTTATCCAATTCTCCAAAATTGGCCGCTTTTGCACCCACCATATCAGCATCCTTAACATCTAAATCTTCAATGCTTATCAAATCAATCTGAGAAAAATCTGGCTGAAGAGTTATTGTTTTGGAGGGTGTATTTTTATTCCAAAACTTTTCCGCATTTTTAGTCTTTGCCTTTTCTACAGAAAAAGAATCTGTACGCACTTCATAATAGACAAGTTTACCATCTAGTTCATTCAAGATTTCATTGTCCCATGCAGACTTCAATGCCATGATGGGTGTTCCTCTATTGTAACTTAAGATATTGATATGGCTAAGCGGTGGCTGAAAATCAGTGGTAATAATCCCTTGACATAACGGAACGTCATTGGGCGTTCCATTGATGAGCAAAATATCATAAGGA
>JBMZDS010000022.1:0-12853 GCA_049614465.1 Chitinophagales bacterium | reverse complement strand
TCAGTATGTTTACAGGACCTTGGAAAGTACACAGCCCTGAAATAAAAGATGATAGTGATGAATGTCAAGGTTTTGGACAAATAGCAATCGATTATTACGCTTATTTATTTGAACAAAAAGACAAAATAAATAAAGAGAATTTTATTGTCTCCCGTTATTCAGATTTAGTAGCTTCACCTAAAGAACAAGTACTAGGGTTGTATGATTATTTTGGACTAGAAGCGTCTGATGATTTTAAAAATGCGCTAGGACAAGTAGGGCAAAAAAACAAGAAATACAAATCAACTCATTCTTATACACTAGCACAATACGGCTATGAAAAAGAAATGATAAGTACACAGTTAGACGAATTTATGACAACATACAATTTTGATAAAGATAAAGATGTGTAACCACTAAACCCCAAACCATGAAAATAGGCATCATCAGAGAAACTAAAACACCACCAGATTCGAGAGTTCCTTTAACTCCTTTGCAATGCAAAAATCTACTAGCAGAATATAACAATCTCGACATCGTTATCCAATCTTCTACTGGCAGATGCTATAAAGATGAAGAATACAAAGCACAAGGGATAGTTTTTCAAGAAGACATGAATGACTGTGATGTTTTGATGGGTGTAAAGGAAGTCAAAAAAAGTACTTTGATTGCTGATAAAACCTATTTTTTCTTTTCTCATACTATCAAAGCACAACCCTACAATCGAGACTTACTTCAGTTGGTTTTAGAAAAAAACATCCAACTTATCGATTATGAGACTATTTGTAATGAAAAAGGAAGTCGTGTCATTGCATTTGGTAGATGGGCAGGTATTGTAGGTGCGCATAATGGAATTTTGACTTGGGGAAGACGAACTGGAAATTTTGAACTCAAAACAATGAATCAATGCCATGATTTTGCAGAAGCAAAGTCACTTTACAATAATTTACCACTGGGCAATCCAAAAATTGTATTAACAGGAACAGGAAGAGTTTCGAATGGAAGTGCAGAAGTACTCGATGAAATGGGCATCAGAAAAATAAATGCTGAAGATTTTTTGACTAAAAAATATGATGAAGCTGTTTATTGCCAATTGAAAACAAACCAACTTTTTGCTAAAGGAGAGAATAACGATTTTGATAGCGAATTTTATAATAATCCTACAGACTATCATTCTATTTTTGCTCCTTATACTCAAGTAGCGGACATCATGATAAATGGCATATACTGGGACAATAAAGCTCCTGCTTTTTTCTCAAAAGAGGATATGAAAAAAGACGATTTCACCATAAAAGTAATCGCTGATATCACCTGTGACATTGCACCAGAAGCATCTATACCAGCTACATTAAAAGCAAGTACAATTCCTGATCCTATTTTTGGATACAATGTACAAGAAGAGAATGAATGCTATCCACACAAAGATGGCGTAGTCGATATGATGACGGTCGATAATTTGCCTAACGAATTGCCTAGAGATGCGTCAGAAGATTTTGGAAGACAATTCTCTACATATGTATTGCCAGAACTCATCAAAGAAAATTCTGAAATGATACATAAAGCTAGTATCACAAAAAATGGAAAATTAAACGAACCTTACTTATATTTGACGGATTATGTCAATGGAAAATAATACTTCTCACTATGTACAAGTTTAAAACAATAATGGTCGCTCTCGATTTGAGCAGAATGGATGAAAAATTGCTTAGTTATACTGCTGAAATGTGTGCGGTAGTAAAGCCTAGCAAAATATATTTTGTCAATATACAAGCCAATCTAGATTTGGATGATGAAGTAAAAGAACTACTCGGCAATGATGGACAACCAATGGATGAGTTTTGTGAAAACAAAATGAAAACTACTGTTGCTCAATTTTTCCCAAGCCATACAGATTATGACATCGACTACGAAATAGTAGAAGGAAATCCTGCCGAAGAAATTCTGCGATGGACAAAAATGAAAGATACTGACTTGCTCGTTATGGGAAGAAAAAATCAGTCTAAAGGAGGAATCACACCTCAGCAAGTTTCTTCTAAAGTAAAATGCTCTGTACTCATTGTGCCAGAATTTGCACAGACATTTAGTCTCAATAATATCTTTGTACCTGTAGATTTTTCTAACTACTCTAAAGAAGCATTAGAAGAAGCATTGTACATAGACCAAAATCATCCATCTGATACCACTATCACTTGTGGACACATATACGAATTGCCTTTAGGGTATGAGAAGTCAGGCAAATCTGCAAAAGAATTTGCTTCAATAATGGAAAAAAATGCATCGAAAAAATGCACAGAATTTATTGACTCTATCCCATATGAAACCAATCAAGTCACTGTTGTATACAACTTGAATGAAGAAGGTGATTTGGCAAACACAATCAATGAAGTTGCTCACGACAAAAGAGCCAACCTTATCATTATGGGTGCAAAAGGAAGAACAATGGGTTCTCATCTTTTTTTAGGTTCTGTGACCGAAAAATTGATAAAATACGATAGTGATATACCACTTCTTATTGCTAAAGACAAAAGCAAAACTTTTGATTTTTGGGAAATGATAAAGTCATTATAGTAGCTACTCTAGAAAAAAATCATTTTTGAGCTATAACATGTCTAATGGAGCAGTAATTTGGCCATGAAAAACAAATATGTAAAAATAACACAAAGCACAATTTGGTTAGCTTTACTAGTATATTTCTCTTATTTGATGCTAGACATCACACTTCAGTACATTCCTATCCAATATGATGTTGCTTTCCTACGAATAAAGCAAAAAATGATTGCGTATAACTTTTACAAAGTTGCTTTTTTCACTCATGTATTTACGAGTATGTTTGCTTTGATTGCAGGCTTTACTCAATTTTCAACTTTTATCAAAAAACACTATCCGCTCATACACAAATCAATGGGTTATGTTTATTTCATTGCTATTCTCGGATTTTCTGCTCCTTCTGGTTTTATCATGGGCATTTTTGCCAATGGAGGATGGAGTTCACAGATAGCATTTGTATTGCTTGCTACTTTTTGGTTTGGGTTTACTTTTATGGCATTGCGGACGATTTTGCAAGGTAAAGTCCTTTTACATAAAAAATATATCTATTTTAGCTACGCACTGACATTGTCCGCTATTACTTTACGACTTTGGAAACAAGGAATCGCTTATACTTTTGCGCCTTATCCGATGGATTTATACAGAATAGTAGCATGGCTGGGTTGGATTCCCAATTTGATAATTGCTTATTTACTCACTAAAAAAATAAAACATGGAAAACACTAAACTTACCATTTTGTCTTTATCCTTTCTTATTTTATTTTTTGCTTGTAAGACAGAAGACCAAGTCGAAACAGAGAATGTTATAGAAAATGAGTCCGAAACACAAGATAAGATCAATCCAGAAACAATAACATTTGAATATAGTCCTGACTATGAAATGCGTGACTGTGTATTAGATTTTCTTGATTTCAAAAGAGACAATGAAGATTCTGTTGATTTTTATGGTGTAAACCTAACTGCTACGATTTCATACAAAGGGCTTGAATACAATGCGTCTAAAGAATTGATCCCTGAAAAAGAACTTGCCAATATGTATTTGGCAGATTTACAATTGCTACGAAATTCTATCTACGCCCGACATGGGTATATCTTTAAAACAGCATTATATCAAGAGATTTTCAACGAAAGATGTATGGGAACATGGTACAAACCCGTATATGAAAATGTAGATGATGAATTGACTGAAATTGAAAAAGAAAACATAGAAAGAATATTGCGATATGAAAAATTTGCAGAAGAATTCTATCAATCATTTACTCGGTAAAACATAAAACCCTATTTGCATGAAAAACACGAAAATAACGCTCCCATCCTTACTCATTTTTCTTCTGCTTTTTAGCTGTAAGACAGAAAATAATGTCGAAGAAACCAAAGATGTAATAGTAGAAGATGAAATCGCTACTATTATTGAAGATGAAGAACCTAAAGAAGAGATAGAAAATCCAAACAATATGGATCCTGATGACTTTATTGGACACTGGGTAGGTTGGTTTGAAGCAGAAGAATATAAAGAAAATACTGATTATAGTTATTCTAATTTCATCAATATTTCTATAGAAGAAATTAAGGGAGACTCTGTATTTGGCAGAAGTATCGTAGCAGGAAATGATAGACCTTTCGCAGGAACCATTTCTGTAGGTCATTACAATTATGCATTTGATGTAGCAGAACCAGGCGATGACAAATATGACGGTGAATTTTCATTTCATTTTGAAGAAGGTAAACTAATAGGTATATGGCAATCGTATGATGAAGAACTATTAGTCACGAAAAGAAGCTATGAACTTGAAAAGCGAGAATTTGTTTACAATCCAGAGAATAATCTTGAAGAAGGAGAATTTTATTTTACTGACTTGGGTAGATACAAGGAAATCGTAGATGAATATGATGGAGAACTCTATTATGACCAAGCTATAGCAACTGTCACTGAAAAAATATACGAATTCAATCCATCGCTAGAACTAATCCCCGAAGAAGAAATTGCCAATATGCACAAAGGAGATTTGCAAGTATTGCGAAATTCTATCTACGCAAAACATGGCTATTCATTCAAAAATAGAATCTACAGACATATATTTGAAAAATCTTACCTAGACTGGTACATCCCTGTATCTACAGATGTACGTGATGAACTAACGGATATCGAAATTCAGAATATCGAACTGATAAAACGATATGAAGAGTATGCAGAAGATTATTATGATGTTTTTGGGCGATAAACATCAATAAATTCTGCGCTTAAGCATATGATATACATTGATAATCAGCAATGCAAAAATGTACCAAAAAGGGAAATAATCGAAACGAATATACCCAAACAAGTGAATGCCTTCATCATATTTCCAAGGACAAGTACCTGTTATCATTTCTAGGGCAAATCCTGTTGTAAATTCTATAAAATAAATAACCAAAACAGCAATCAAAGCTCGCATGAAGATGGAATAATCCTTTACCCAATCATAGAAGAAGTGAAAAATAAACGGGATACAAGCATAGATAATAAACATCCAAAGATAAGTCTTTCCCCCTAGTGCCCAATCAATACTATCACTCACTACATAAGTACTTATCGCTTTAGACAAAGAGGTAAAAACAATCTCCGTAGTGATCCCTATACAAGCAAAAAGTAAAGACATCATCATTAGTTTGGGCATTCTCATCTGCTAAATATAATTTTTATTTCAATGCTTTAAAAGAAAAATCTTGCTTTGCGTAGTACTCAAGTACTTTAGGTAGACAAATTTTGAGTCGATCTTTTGCCTTCTCACTATCATGAAAAACCACTATAGATCCTGATTTTGCATTTTTGGTCACATTATCACAACAGTCTTCACCACCTATATTGTTGTCAAAATCATAACTCATCACATCCCACATCACGACTTTATATTTTTCAAGAATTTTGCTACGTGTTCCTGGTTTTATCTTTCCATAGGGCGGACGAAATAGCTCACTATGAAAAACCTGCTCACAACTTTCTATATCTTTCAAGTATTTTGTTTTAGGTGTTTTCCATCCATTGAGGTGATTGTATGTATGATTGCCTACAGCATGACCTCTTCGCAAAGTATCTTCAAACAAATCTGGAAAAAGCACAACATTTTTACCTAAACAAAAAAAAGTAGCTTTTGCATTATACTTATCCAACTCATCGAGCACCCACTCTGTCACTCCTGGCGTAGGACCATCATCAAATGTCAAAAAAAGCTCTTTTTCATCGGTTTTTTCCTCCCAAGTCAGCCTTGGAAATACTCTTTTTGCGATGTCTGGAGTTTTAGGGATATACATTGGTTGCTTTCGTAAAGGATTTTCGTAATTTTGCGCACTCAAATTTACCAATAAACGCAGAAAGACTGCGAAAAATTGCATTTATGTCGAAAAAAGTAAGAACAAGATTTGCCCCTAGCCCTACAGGACCATTACACATGGGAGGTGTCCGTACAGCATTGTATTGCTATCTTTTTGCCAAAAAAAATAATGGAGATTTTATTCTTCGTATAGAAGATACTGACCAAACACGCTACGTAAAAGGAGCAGAAGATTATATCATAGAAGCCTTGAAATGGTGTGGAATCGAGCCCAATGAAGGACAAGGATATGGTGGAGACTATGGTCCATATCGTCAATCAGAGCGTAAGTCAATGTACAGACAATATGCTGAAATGTTGGTAGAAAAAGGTGCTGCTTATTATGCGTTTGACACTTCTGAAGAATTGACAGAATGGCGTGAAAATATGAAAGCTCAAGGCAATCCTTCTCCAAAATATGACTCTATAACAAGACAATATTTGAAAAACTCTACTTCACTATCAGCAGATGAAGTCGCTAAGCGATTGGAAGCAGGAGATGACTATGTCATTCGCTACAAAATGCCGAGAGCTGAAGAAGTAAAGTTTGAAGATGAAATCAGAGGATGGGTTAGTTTCCAGTCAAATCAATTGGATGATAAAGTATTGCTCAAAGGCGATGGAATGCCTACCTACCACTTAGCAAATGTAGTAGACGATCATTTGATGGAGATAACACACGTTATCAGAGGAGAAGAGTGGCTACCAAGCACACCACTTCACGTAATGCTGTACCGCTCTTTCGAATGGGATATGCCTGTTTTTGCGCATTTGCCATTGATATTGAAGCCTGATGGCAAAGGAAAACTGAGTAAAAGAGATGGAGATAGATTAGGGTTTCCTGTTTTTCCACTCAACTGGACAGATGCCACAACAGGTGAAGAAAGTACAGGCTATCGTGAAAGAGGTTTTTTACCCGCTGCTTTTAGCAATATGCTGGCATTTTTAGGATGGAATCCAGGTACTGAGCAAGAGATATTTGCCCAAGATGAATTGATAGAAGCATTTTCTATTCCTAGAGTAGGAAAATCAGGTGCACGTTTTGATTTTGAAAAAGCAAAATGGTTCAACCAACAATACATCAAAGCAAAATCAGATAAAGAATTAGCTTCATTAACAAAAGATATGTTTGCAGAAAAAGGCTATAATCCTAGTGATGATTTGCTAGAGAAAATCTGTGGCATGATAAAAGAACGTGCGACATTCTTGTATGAAATTCCTACAATGGGCTATTATTTCTTTGAAGACATCAAGGAATATGACGAAAAAATGCTTCGCAAAAAATGGAAAGTAGATAATGGTGACAAATTCGATACTTTGTCTGCTAATCTTTCTGCTATAGAAGATTTCAATGGAGAGAACATCGAAAAGACCGTGAAAGCATTTATGGAAGAAACTGGACTAGGTTTTGGACAAGTGTTGCCTATTCTTCGTATTTCTATCACAGGAAATATGCAAGGACCTCCTATTTTTGAAGTGATGTCTCTTATTGGAAAAGAAACGGTAATAACTCGTTTAGCAAAAGGTGTCGCTTTAGCAAAAGAATTGAAGACTGCTTAATTTGAGAATTGGTTAATGTGCTGATTTGTAAATAGTGCTTAGCTTTTAACCCTTTGTATTCTGTTTTTGTTTATTGGTCATATAGACGCCTACAAGAATAGCAGCGAGCCCTACAAAGTGTGCCCAACCTATATTTTCGCCATCATAGAAACCCCATGCCAATGCTACTATAGGGATAAGAAAAGTAACTGAAGAAGCATACAACGCATCAGTTCTCTTTATCAGAAGATTGAACAGTACAAGCGCAAAAGCAGTACCAAAAACTCCCAATATAGCGATATATATCATAGATGGGACTACTTGCTCATGCGTAGTGACGACTGTCATAAAATCAGTAGTAAAAAGGATAGCTATAGCCACAGGACAAATCATTGCAAATGTGAGCGAAGTAAGCTGAGCTGCTTTCACATGATTGAGCTTTGTTTTGAGAACATTTCCACTAAAGCCATAACACATAGTAGCTAATACAGCAATTAGTGCAAATTGATTGATCGCTATTCCGTCTGCGCCTTGTAAAATAAGTAAGCTCGCACCAAAAAGAGCTGTTCCAATTCCTAACAACTTTACTGGTGTAGCTTTCATCTGGAAAAATGCCCAACCAAACAAAACTGTAAAAACAGGGGTAAGTGCATTGATAATACCTGTAATGCTGCTGTCTATTTTTGTAATGGCTAAAGGATACAAATATGTAGGAATCCCACTTCCTAAGACTCCCACTACTAAGGCAAAAAATAAATCTCTTCGATTGATGTTTTTAATCGCTTTAGGTAAAAAAGGAAGAAGAGCAATAGCGGCAAAGATAATTCGCAACATCGCTACTTGCATAGCAGAAAAAGTAACTAAGCCTCTCTTCATCAAAAAATATGAAGAACCCCATATCAATGCCAAGACAATGAGTAATAAAATATTGACAGGTAGAATCTGTTTTTTCATCTACGCATTCAACATTTGCCAAAGTTTATCTTTGAGTTGAGAGATGTTTTTGCCTGTTATAGATGAAATAAAAATAATATCGACTTCTTCTTTTAGTTCAGTTAATTCTTCCAATAACATTTCCTGTAATTCGTCATCTATCATATCAGCTTTTGAAATAGCAAGAATTCGATCTTTTATCAATAATTCAGGATTATATTTTGTCAATTCTTTGAGTAAAACACGATATTCATTGGTGATATTTTCACTATCCGCAGCTACCATAAAAAGCAAGCAAGAATTTCGCTCTATGTGACGCAAAAATCGATGTCCGAGCCCTTTTCCTTCTGCCGCACCTTCAATAATACCCGGTATATCAGCCATTACAAAAGATTGGTCATCTCTGTATGATACGATACCGAGATTAGGTTTTAATGTTGTAAAAGCATAATTCGCTATTTTAGGCTTAGATGCTGTTATTGTTGATTGAAGTGTTGATTTTCCTGCATTTGGAAATCCTACTAAACCCACATCTGCAAGTACTTTCAACTCTAGTATAGTCCATCCTTCTTCTCCTTCGAGTCCTGGCTGTGCATAGGTAGGCGCTTGTCTTACCGATGTTTTAAAATGCCAATTTCCCTGACCACCTTTTCCACCTTGGCGCAAGAAGTATTCCTCTTCATGTTCGGTAATTTCAAAAAGAATTTCTTGTGTTTCTTCATCTCTAATCACTGTCCCTAAAGGAACATCGATAATAATATCATCACCATCTGAGCCAGAAGATCGTTGTCCACTACCACCAGCACCATGTGCTGCTTTGAAGTGACGATTATATCGCAAGTGAAGCAATGTCCACATTTGCTTATTCCCTCTCAAAATGACATGACCTCCTCTACCGCCATCGCCACCATCAGGGCCACCTTTTGGGATGTATTTTTCTCTACGAAAATGACTAGAGCCAGCTCCGCCATCGCCAGAAGCCGTAAAAATTTTGACGTAGTCTATAAAATTTGCTCCTGCCATAGGAATTGAAATCTAAAAATGAAATAAAAATGTACTTATAGCTGATCTATAACAGCTGATAAACGCTCAAAAATATCGTCTATGCTTCCTTCACCCTCTACTTCTACTAGCTTTTCTTGCTTGTCATAGAATGTAGCTACAGGAAGTGTTTTTTGATTGTACACAGCGATACGATTGCGAATAACTTCTTCATTACTATCATCTGCTCTTCCGCTATCTTTTCCTCTATTCAAAAGACGAAATACCAATTCTTCATCACCTACTTTTAACGCAATCATTTTACTTACTGGCGTTCCTTTAGATTCTAACGCATTGTCTAGTGCTTCTGCCTGTAATATTGTTCTAGGAAATCCATCAAAAATAATTCCTTTTACATCAGGATTTTCAGCTATTTTATTTTGCATCATACCTATAGTCACTGCATCTGGCACAAGTTCTCCTTTATCCATAAAAGCCTTTGCTTTTAATCCCATTTCTGTCTCATTTTTTATTTCACTACGAAACAAATCACCTGTAGAGATATGAAGCAAGTCGTATTTTTCGACCATTTTTACTGCCTGAGTTCCCTTACCACTGCCTGGAGGGCCAAATAAAATTAAATTAATCATTCAATGAATTTTTTTAAAAAACTTCACAAAAGTAATGATTTTACTAGCGATATTTTTACTTTGGCGGTCAATTAAAAATTAGTCTTATGAAAAAAATGAAAGTAATCGACCTTTTTGGTGTAAAATACGACCAAATGGAAGACAGAATAAATGACGTATTAGGAGAATTGCAATCTAGTGGAGCAACTATCTTAGACGTAAAAGTAATGGGCGATAAGTTAAGCCAATGTTCAATTTTTGTATACTACGAAGGGTAAAGAACAAGATTGAGACAACGAAGCTGTCTATAGTGATTGTAGATTAAAATCACCTAGTTTGCGAAACTCGCTATAGATGGCTTCAAATAGTAAGCTATACACTCTCGTATAGTATAAATTAAAACTTTCTGTTTTAAAATTCATTGAGCGCAACAAAAGTCAATTCAACTTCTCTTTTTTATTTGGAAAAACACGTACATTCGTTGGCAAATAAAACCAACCGATGAAAGATTTATTGACACGCTACAAAGAGAAAAAACCACAGATTATATTTGAATGGAATGATAGCCAAACCGATGCAAGAGGATGGGTAGTCATTAACTCGCTCAGAGGAGGTGCTGCAGGTGGTGGTACTCGTATGAGAAAAGGACTAGATGTAGGCGAAGTCGCTTCTCTAGCCAAAGTAATGGAAATAAAATTTACGGTATCGGGTCCTGCAATAGGTGGTGCTAAATCAGGCATCAATTTTGATCCAAATGATCCAAGAAAAAATGAAGTGCTTGAAAGATGGTATGCAGCAGTGATTCCATTGCTAAAAAACTACTATGGCACGGGTGGCGATTTGAATATAGATGAAGTCAAAGATGTGATTCCTATCACAGAAGATTATGGACTTTGGCATCCGCAAGAAGGTGTTGTCAATGGGCACTTTAAACCAACAGAAGCACAAAAAATACACAAAATAGGGCAGCTTCGTCATGGAGTTTCTAAAAAAGTAGAAGATATCCGCTACACACCAGAATTGTCAGAAAACTTTTTAGTAGCTGATTTGATAACTGGATGGGGCGTTTCGGAATCTGTAATACACTATTACAATCTATGGAAAAATGAATCTGTAGCTGGCAAAAAAGTCATCGTACAAGGATGGGGGAATGTAGCAGGAACAGCAGGATATTATCTCGCTAAAGCAGGTGCAAAAATTGTTGGTGTTATAGATAAAGACGGTGGACTTATCAATGAACAAGGATATAGTCTTGAAGAAGTGAAAGAACTCTTACTTAATAGAGATGGTAATAAATTATCTAGTGATAAAATGCAATCTTTTGAAGAAATTAATGCCAAAATATGGGATATTCCAGCAGATATATTTATCCCTGCTGCTGCATCTAAACTAGTAACACACGACCAAGTAAGTCGTCTCATAGCAGGAGGATGTCAAGCTATTTCTGCAGGAGCAAATGTGCCATTTAAAGGAGATGATATTTTCTTTGGAGAAACAGCAGACTATGCCGATCAAAATCTAGCATTGATTCCAGACTTTATTGCGAACTGTGGTATGGCACGTACATTTGGATTTTTAATGCAAGATGATATAGAAGTATCTGATGAAGCTATTTTTCAAGACAGTTCTGACTGTATCAAAAAAGCATTGCAAGATGTAAAAGATAAACACCCACAAAACACAAACATAGCCAAAGCAGCTTTAGAGATTGCTTTAAACAAACTGATATAATATGAAACTTAGATTATTTGCATTTCTTTTTATTGCAGCTTTATCATTTTTACCCTTAGGATTAGATGCTCAGACATTTTCAGATGCTGAAATAGAACATACTTTAGAAAATGTTGACCATGCTATGCCACACATAATTTCTGTAGCGCCATTTATCATATTATTATTAATGATTGCTACAGGTCCTTTATTTTATGCCCATTTTTGGCACAAATACTATCCTCATGTAGCAGTTGGTCTCGGTATCACTGTTGTTGGGTATTATTGTTTTGGGTTGCATGATACTGCACATCCTATTCATTCCTTTTTTGAGTATTTCTCCTTTATATCCTTACTTACTGTACTTTTTGTCGCCTCCGGCGGGATTCTAATAAAAGTAGATAAAAAAGGAAGTCCATGGGTCAATATTGCCTTGCTCGTATTTGGCGCATTTATAGCCAACATCATAGGAACCACTGGTGCATCGATGTTACTTATCAGACCATTTATGCGCCTCAACAAAGGGAGAATAAAACCTTATCACATTGTATTTTTCATTTTTATGGTGAGTAATGTAGGAGGTTGTTTGACCCCTATTGGAGATCCGCCATTATTTTTAGGTTTTCTAAAAGGAGTGGACTTTTTCTGGACTGTACAACACAATCTTCCATATTGGGCTATTGGTATAGGAATGCTATCAGTTATATTTTATTTTGTAGATAGTAGAAATAAAGAGACAAGCGAAGAAAACGAAACATATACGGGCAAAATACAGTTAATTGGAGCTAAAAACATAGTCTTTTTAGCAATTGGAATATGTGCTGTATTTCTTGATCCAAACATTCTAAATATGCCATCATGGGCGTATATCGACTTTCACGGAGATAAGTTTTCTTACATCAGAGAGATTATTATGTTGAGTACTGCTTTTGCAGCCTATAAATTTGCTGATAAAACAGCTTTAAAAGGTAATGATTTTAATTTTGAACCCATACGAGAGGTTGCCTTTTTGTTTATTGGCATCTTTGCCACTATGATGCCTGCCTTGCAATTGATAGCAAGTTTTGCAGGAACAGATGCAGGTCAGCAATTGATAGGAGCTAATTCATTATACTGGCTGACAGGTACACTTTCAGGAGTGTTAGATAATGCACCTACGTATATGAATTTTCTTACTGCCGCAAT
>JBMZDS010000021.1:0-12970 GCA_049614465.1 Chitinophagales bacterium | reverse complement strand
ACTTCGCCTCAATGGGGAAAAATGAATGTAGCTCAAATGATGGCACATTGCAATGTTCCTTATGATATGACTTATGGCGAATATCCTCAACGCAATTTTTTGATGAAATTTATGCTCAAGACTTTTTTAAAGTCATCTGTTTGTGGAGAAAAGCCATATCCTAAAAATGGACGTACTGCTCCCGAATTTATCATAGCAGATAAGCGTGATTTTGAAAAAGAAAAGGCTAGACTTATCGTCAATATCAATAAAGTGGCAGATGAAGGAGAAGCTGCTTTTGAAGGACGAGAAAACATTTCATTTGGTAAGATGACTGCTCGTGAATGGAGTAATCTTTTTTCTAAGCATTTAGATCATCATTTTACACAGTTTGGTGTTTAGGTATGAATGAAGAAGAAAATTACTACAGTGAAGTAGGTAATTCGATAGAAGGCGCTACAAAAAGTCAAATGTTCGGAAAGCCATGTTTCAAAATGGGGAAGAAGGCATTTGTTTGTTTCTTTCAAGATTGTATGGTTTTCAAATTGACAGGAGAAAATCACCAAGAAGCCTTGAGTTTTGATGGCTCTATACTCTTCGATCCTTCAGGAAAAGGACGTGCTATGAAAGAATGGGTGCAAGTTCCATTTGAATACAAAGATACTTGGGCACAATTTGCGAAAGCCGCCGCAGAATATGTTATAGAATGAATCAATGCTTTATGAAAATTCATTTTTGTTTTTTATTCATATTGGTGTATGGAAGTATATTTTGTCAGAAGGTAGACAAGAATACAAATGAATTTTATATTCAGAAGCAATTTGATAAAATTGATGATTTTGTAGAAAAAGCAAAGTATATAGAAGGTGAAGTATATGCCGGAGGTGATACTATAGATCTTGATTTGATTAAATTCAAAAAAGTAAATCGGCAAAACTATCATTTATTCTGTATAGGCAAAATCAATGATTCTATTGTATATTATACAGCATCAGAAATTGATGGATATAGAATCGGGAGTGATTTTTATAAGACTCATGTATCAGATAGCATTTACTTTTTTATAAAGCAAGTACAATATGGTAAAGTAAATTTGTATGAGAGAGTTGGAGTTCCTTCTGATGCTCATTTTGCCTATTATTTTGAATTTAAGGATAAAGAACATTATTATGTCATGTACCCAGATTTGACACTTTACGAACAACAAGATTTATACGGTAAAAATGGGGTTTTAGTAAAAACGCTATACACTAATACGGGTGTTGAACTGAGATTTCAATGGTTTGTTTCTTCTTATTTTTCAGATTGTATAAAAGTTCCTAATATGGTCAAGTCAGGCTTTTATACTATTGATGATATATCGAGTATTGTCTCAGCTTACAATAAATGTTTTGAGGAAGAATAGTACTAATTCTTTATTGTCTTCCGTTTCATAGAAAACCCTTTTTATGAAATCTACTTTTATTTTCTTATTCGGATTGCTACTTCTTTGTTTGTCTTGTAAGGATATCGAACAAGAAAAATTATTGCTTGAGACACAGAAAGCCTATCTTGAAGAATTGAAATGGAAGGAACAAATGATGTGGCAAGCTGTGAAAAGTGAAAGTTTTGGATCTATTTATTTAGAAAAGTATTTTGATACAATTAATGATTATCGAAATCAGTTTATTTTAGCAAATAAATCTCCTTCAAAGCTTAATATAGAACTGCTTAATCAATTATTAATACCAATTCAAGAAGTATTAATTGATTTTAATTACGCCAATTTTGATACAATTCATTTTAGCGAAAACTCATTTATTGATATGGATTCTTGTGAGATAATGGATGTTCGTTTGGCAAATTTCCGTACTCATAATCAATTGTTGCATTATTTGTTAAATACGTATAGCACATACAGCGATTTTTATACATTTCCTGTTGTGCTTGCCAATTCAAATTCTTCTTTTGTGCAAGAAGGAGATGTTTTCAAAACTCAATTGTCTTTTTATTCTCCACTAAGTTTATATAGTGATTCTATTTATTTTGGCGAATTTGATTTTTCTAAAATAGATCCATCTAAAACTATTCCTTATCATACAGAGATCTCGTCTGATATCCCTTTACTAGATTATAAGAGTGATGAATATAGAGAAACTTATACTTATGAAACAATAGCAAATCAAGCAGGTATTTATATAAAGTCTGGTGTAGTTTCTTTAGCTTCGCCCAAAGGTGGTTACGAATTCTATCCTTTTGAGTTTTCGTATGAAGTAGTCGATTGTTCAAAATAAAATCTAATAGATGAAACCAATCTTTATATTTCTAATCGCTTTGCTTGTTCTCTTTTTTTCATGCAAAGACAAGGAGCAAGAACAATTGTTGCTTGAGACGCAGAAAGCGTATTTGGGAGAGTTAATTGCTAAAGAAATACTTTTATGGGAGGCTACGGAGTCTCAGTATAGAAAAGAGATACCATTCAATCATTTTGATTTTACTACGTATGAAACTTATAGGAATGATTTTCTCATTACCGCTGAAAATCCAACAATCATTAATGTATCTCAGTTGTCATTGGTAATTGACACTCTTACAGGTATATTTCAAGGTTTTGATGAATTTGATAATATAGAATATTCTTTTGTCGAAACAGCTGATAGTATAGATTTGTTGGGTTATCAAATAGAATTGTATAAAACGCACACTGATTTTCTTCAACTATTGTTAAATTCCACTAAATCTTTAGATGGTGATTCTTGGATACTTCAAAAGTGTATTGTCCAATATGATGCTAGTATAATAAAGCAAGGAGAAAATTTTGAGGCAGAATTATTTGTAATAAAAGGAGAAGTTGCTCTTCCAATTCAAAATGTATATCTCGGAGAATTTGATACTACAAAAATTATTGATTCTGTATATTGGAAACCTCAATATGTGACCAAAGATGAAAATGATATTCCGCTTTTATCCTATCATAAAGAGAAAAATCATGGAGTACATCGAATATGGGAATATATTCGTGAAAGCCCTCCTATAGGTAAGTATGTGGAGCAAGGAGTTGCACAAGTTGAAACTTATAAAGGAAATTATGAATTTTATCCTTTTGAATTTTCGTATGAAGTAGTGGATTGTTTTTAATTTTTTATCACTTGATAACTCTCATTTGCATCTTCAAATTGGAGTTGTATCACATAAATTCCGCTTGCTAGTTTTTCATTGAGGACAATTGTTCCTTCATACTCATGGATGGGTAGTTGTTTTACTACTTGTCCGTTTATCGTAGAGAGTTCTATGAATTCAAGTTTACTGTCAGCTGAAAATTCTATCGTTATCTTTTTGTCAAAAACAGTAGGGAAAATATTGACTTGAGTATTTTCATATTCTTCTATCCCGACACTAAAATCACAATCTAATGTAGCGTCTAATGTAGTTGTTAAAGCCGTTTCTAGCACTATATTACTGATGATTTTTGTAGCACAAAATGGGTGTGAAAATCGGATGTCATAAAATCCACCATCTGCTACCCCAATAGTATAGTCTCCAGTGAGTACGGATTCTTTTTGATAGTTGGTTCCTATGATTTCTATTTTGGCATCTTTTATAGGTTGACTATTACCATCTTGCGTGATATTTCCTTCAAGATATGCAGCTCGGGTATAAGTGGCAGAAAAGATAAATAAGCCCTCTTCTCTATCACTGACCAGTATATTACCACTAGGTAAATAAGGATACACTCCCCATGCGCCTTCAAATCCATCTGCAGATGTAAAAGGTGAAGTGTCATAATTACCCACTTCTACAAGATTATTTTTTTTAGTAGCATCTACTAGTGTCACACCATCTCTGTAGTATGATGTCCATAGATAATCTCCTAGGAAAAACGTATTGTGTGGTACGACAGAATCACCTGGACTAGATTGGTATTTATCGAGAAGTGTGATATTGTTGAGGTTAGATACATTATACATATCTACAAAAGCACCAGCTCGTTCGTCAGTGGTAGCCATGTATTGTCCATCATCAGAAAGCCAACAGTTGTGCGTGAAAAGACGTGTTGTCTCATGATAGGCAAGAGGAATAGGATTTGATTTATCTGAAATATCAATTACGCCTAATCTTCCTAATTCGAGTTCGGAAGTCCATAGTGTATCATTTCTGACAAAACAATCATGTACATAAGCATCGTCATAAAAACCTATTTGCTCAGGTTCGAAACGATCACTAGTATTCAAATCTATAAATGCTGTTCCCCACCATGATACATTAGTCCCTACAAGATAAGCAATCCCATTCTCATCTATAAAAATATTGTGTGCAGTACGAAATACTCCGTCTATAACATTGTGCTCATAAAAAATAGTGTCAGGTAAACTACGCAAATCTACGATGAGTAGTCCGCCTTCTTCTTCATTGACTACATAAGCAAATCCATCCCAAGTTTTTACATCTCGCCAGACGGTTTCTATATCTTCTATAAAAAAAAGTTCTTCGGGGGTTTGAGCATCAGATACATCTACAATAGAAAAACCTGTTTCTAGACCGATAAGTGCATATTCATTGCCTGCAGTATCTACATACCCCCAAATATCATTGAGTCTTTTGTCAGGATATTGTAGATTGGACGTTAAGTCAATATTTTTTTGTCCAAAAGAAAAAGTAATAAAGAGTAGCGATAGAATTGAAAATATATGTTTTTGCATCTATCAAATATAAGGATAGTCTATTAATCCATGAAATGCAATTCATAATCTGAAAATTGAATGACATAAACCTGCTTATTTTCATAGCGGTTTACTTCTCCATACTCATTCCAGATAGGTAGGAATTCATAATCTCGAACTGCTCCTAAATATTTTACTTGTGTCAATTCTTGCGCAAATTCTAGTCCATACATTTCTATCATATTGCCAAAGATACTCATTATGTCATAGCCTGTCCCAGCATATTCGTTAGGAGTAGCTTCATATCGCTCTTCATAGATTTCATTAAAGTTGTTCTTTTCATCAATATCCATTTCATTCCATAGACTTCTGGTAAAGAAAACTTCTAGATTGTTGAAATATTCAAGACGAAGATTATTTGATTTTAACCATGTAGGCATTCCAAAAGTATGAATATCATAAGTTTCAGTTTTACTATAAATATTAGTCAGCATACTATGTACAAATCCATCATCAAATGAAATTACGACAACACTATTTTCTTGCTCATAGTCAAGGTGCTCTCCTATATTAAAGAATTTACGACCGTCAGCTTCTTTGCTTACAGGTACAAAAGCATAATTCGTTTTTCTAGCTACATTTTGTACAGTATCATTTCTTTGATTGATATAATCTGTCAAAAAACTCGCATAGTTATTTCCTGATGTATTATTTTCATGAATGATTTTAAGATTGGCATTATTTAAACTGTCTATACTATAGTCAATCATTGTTTTTAAATGATTTTCTATACTAGGCTCAACCATAAAATACTTAGGATTATCCACTCCTATACTTTTTGAAGGGGAAAATGGTGATACATGTATAATATCGTTTTCTAAGGCAAATTCAGCTATCAATTTGGTGTTGCTTTTTTTATAAGGACCCAGAATTATATCAATTTCCTTTTCAGCAATTTCATCTAGTGCTTTGTTGGTGCCTGCTCCTGTTTTTTCATTGTCGTATAAGTGAAGAACAAATTCGGCTTCTGTTTCCATTCTTTCTAGTGCCAAAATGATTCCTTCTAAAAATGACATTGACACTTCTGATTCATGAGGAATACGATATTCGTTATAGTCTTCTTTCTTAAGTTTTGCCCAGTTTCCTCTGATAGAATCTTCCCAAAATGGCATTACTATAGCTATGTGGTAGACATCTTTTTTAATATAGACGGTTTCTTCTACGGTATCTATCACAGTAGGAATAGTATCTATAATCATAGCTACTGTATCTTCTTTTGTGTCGGTATTTTCTGTATTTGTATTATTGCCAAAAACTACAGTGTTGTAGTCAGTAGTGACTTGCTTGGTTTTGCAAGATGTAAGCCCAATAAAGCTTAAAACGAGAAATATTATGATAAATAGATTTTTCATGGTGGCTTATTTTTAAAATGTATTCAAATATCATTCCCATTCTATAGTAGCGGGTGGTTTTGAACTAATATCGTATACAACTCGATTAATTCCTTTTACATTGTTGATGATTTCATTTGATATTTTGGCTAAAAAATCAAAAGGTAAGTGTACCCAATCAGCAGTCATCCCATCTCTAGAAGTCACTGCTCTTAAAGCTACGACAGATTCATATGTGCGTTCATCGCCCATTACTCCTACACTTTTTTGATCGAGTAGTATTGTTCCTGCTTGCCATACTTCATCGTATAAGTTGGCTTTTTTTAGACCATTGATAAAAATAGCATCAGCATCTTGTAGTATTTTTACTCTTTCTCTACTAATCTTGCCCATGATACGAATCGCTAGCCCAGGACCAGGAAAAGGATGACGGCTCACAATAGCATGTGGAACACCTATTGCTGCTCCTACTTCTCGTACTTCATCCTTGAAAAGACTACGTAGCGGCTCTACGATTTTTAAATCCAATTTATCAGGCAATCCGCCTACATTGTGATGTGATTTGATGGTGACAGAAGGACCATGTACAGATACAGATTCTATTACATCTGGATATATAGTCCCTTGCGCAAGCCATTTTGCACCTTCTATTTTTTTAGATTCAGCTTCAAATACTTCGATAAAAACTCTACCTATAGTTTTTCTTTTCTTTTCAGGATCACTTATTCCATCTAGTTCTGATAAAAACGCATCACTAGTATTTACGCCTTTGACATTGAGTCCAAGTCCTTTGTATGCTTCGAGTACTTCTTCAAATTCATTTTTTCGAAGCAAACCGTTGTCTACAAATATGCAATAGAGATTTTCGCCTATCGCTTTGTGAAGCAATGCTGCAGCTACAGAGCTATCTACTCCTCCAGATAAACCTAGTATAACTTTATCATCACCTAGTTTTTCTTTGAGTTCTTTTACCGTTTGGTCTATGAAAGATTGTGATGTCCAGTTGCCTTTACATCCACATATTTCTATCAAGAAATTGTGTAGCATAGCCAATCCTTCTGTACTGTGCGTCACTTCAGGATGATATTGTAATGCATATATCGGATTATCAAAAGCATTTTCTTTGCTTTTGTATGCCGCTACAGGAATAGATTCTGTACTAGCGATAATTTCAAATTCTGATGGAATCTCTAGAATAGAGTCTCCATGCGACATCCATACTTGACTTTGATCATTGACCTTATGAAAGAAAAATTCATTGTTACTTTCTATAAATATATTGGCTCTTCCATATTCACGTTTATTGCTTCTGGCTACTTTACCTCCCATCGTGTGCGCGATATATTGTGCGCCATAGCATACGGCTAAAAGTGGTTTTTGCTTGACAATTGCTGCGATATCTATCTGCGGAGCGTTTTCTTCCAATACAGAAAATGGACTTCCTGATAAAATGACAGCTTTGATATCATCTGTGAGTTCAGGTACCTTATTGAAGGGAACTATTTCACAATAAATATTCAACTCACGTACTCTACGAGCAATAAGTTGGGTATACTGAGAACCAAAGTCGAGAATTAATATCTTTTCTTGCATAGGCATGCAAAAATAGCTTTTTGTTTTGTAGCTTTAGCAAAAATATCTCCACAGATTTTATACAAAATTAATAAATGGAATATCCCTACTTAGACGAACTTGCCAATGCGCTCACGCATGGGGTAGGAGCAGTGCTTTTTTTAGTGCTCAATCCTATCTTGATAGCGTATGCTGTACAATCAAAAGATGCTCGAAAAGTATTAGGTGCAGCAGCATTTTCTTTTGGTTTATTAGCCGTTTACTTTTCGAGTACGATATATCATGCGGTGCCAGATATGTTTAGCAAAAATGTCCTGAATTATTTTGATTACCTCTCTATTTTTCTCTTGATTGCTGGTAGTTATACTCCATTTTTGTTGATATACTTTAGAGGACAGAAAGGACGTGTGTTTCTTTTTATGATATGGGGATTGACGATTTTAGGTATCAATTATGAAATGTTTTTTCGTGAATGGGGACACCCTGCTATTTCATTGATTATCTTTTTAGCCTTAGGATGGTTTGCTATATTCATCATTGTACCTATGCTCCGCAGGATAAAAACAAAAGTATTGTGGCTTTTGCTCGCTGGTGGGTTGATGTATTCTAGTGGCACCTATTTCTTCTACAATGATGAGATACAGTATTATCATGCAATATGGCATGTCTTTGTGCTTTTTGGAAGCCTGACACACTGGGTAGGCGTATTAATGGCGATAAAAGATAAAAAGCGAGATTTTTAAAAATGGAAATTCAAAGATTCAAATGCTCACATTGTGATGAATGGCATGAAGGTTTACCTGCTTTAGCGTATAAAACCCCTGAATACTATAATGAGTTAAGTGATATTGAAAGGAAAGAAATTGCAAAAATAGGTAAAGATTTTTGTGAGATTAAATACCCAAATCAAGTAAATAGATTTATTAGAGTAGTGCTATTTCAAAAAGTTAATGACTTTGAAGGAACTTTAGACTATGGTTTATGGGTGTCATTAAGTGAGGAAAATTTCACTGATTATTGGGATAATTTCAATGAAGATGAACATGAAGCAGAATATTTTGGGTGGTTGAGTTCCTCAATACATGGCTATGAAGCAACTACAAAAATACCTGTGACTGTTTTTGTAAGTAAAGGAAATCAAAGGCCTGAAATAGTTCCGCACAAAGATTTTAAACATCAATTTGTCAAGGATTATTATAATGGAATTACTTATGAGTTAGCAAAGAGAAAAGTTGCCCGTTTATATAGTAAAGATAAGCCGGTAAAAGAAAAATTATCTATGTTTGATAAGTTTGAGAAATGGCTAAATTTGAATTAAAAAACAGCATACATGAAACTATCTGAAATAAAAGAAAAACTAACACAACTAAAAACAATTGGATTTGTATTGCCTAATGGAGAAAGTGTACCTAGTCATTTTCATGTGACTGAAGTAGGTAAGGTGACAAAGCATTTTATAGACTGTGGTGGTACAGTCAGAAATGAAGAAGTGGCTAATTTTCAACTTTGGCAGGCGGATGACTACGACCATCGATTGCATCCAGAAAAGCTATTGCACATTATTGAACTTTCTGAAAAAGTGCTAAGATTGGGAGATTTAGAAATCGAAGTAGAATATCAAGGGGATACAATAGGTAAATATGGATTGGATTTTGATGGAAGGGATTTTATTTTGACCAATAAGCAAACGGATTGCCTTGCAAAGGATAAATGTGCTATTCCTACAGAAAAGAAAAAAGTGAAATTAGCAGATTTACAATCCTCCTCTTCATGTTGTTCGCCTAGTAGTGGTTGTTGCTAATTTTTTTAGATTTGGAACTCAAGATGGAATAGTATAAATTTGTCCTAATCTTAAACTAAGCTAGAATTATTATGGAAAATCAGAAAAAACCAAATTTGATGGAAGAAAATGTAAAACCATTACAAGATAAGTTAGGAATGGCACTGATTTGTTTTTTTGTTGGTGGATTTGGAGTGCATCGCTATATGATGGGCTATTCAAATTGGTGGTTAATGTTAATCACATTAGGTGGATGTGGTATTTGGACACTTGTTGATTTTATTACTATCCTTACAGGAAGTATGAAAATGGCAGATGGAAGAGATTTGAAAGAGTAGAATATACTTTTTACATTTGAATGAATAGTTTGTTATGCGTTTGATTTGTCATACAGTATGGAAGTATATTGTCCATAATTATATGGTAAGTCTATTGGCTTTATATTTTATAATTGCATTTACGCTATATAAGTTTTTTGCTTTGGATATATTTATTCCATGCCTTTGGACAAAAATCTTTAAAGTTAATTGTTTAGGTTGTGGACTTACTACGGCATTTATAAAGTTATTATCATTAGATATAGTTGGAGCTTACTCTTCCAATCCATTGATCTTTATCGTAATTCCATCATTTATTTGGTATGCTTTGATTGATTTTAGGTCTTTTTTAAAGAACTGAAATCAATCAAAATTATATATTCAATGCACTTATTTTATCTTGATTAAGTTGATTTTTTAGAAGATCTACACTATCAAATTTTTGTTCATCTCGAAGATGCTTTACAAACTCTACTTTTATTTTTTCGCCATAAATGATGTCGTCAAAGTCAAAAATATGCACTTCGATACTTTTGTTAGTTCCTTCAAATGTAGGACGATTTCCTATGTTGAGCATGGCTTTGTATCGCGTATTGTCATAAATAACTTCCACAGCGTAGACTCCATTTTTTGGGATAAGTTTATAGTGTACTTCTGTACGAATATTGGCAGTAGGAAACCCAATCGTACGTCCTATTTGTTTACCTTTAATGACAAAACCTTCTAGACTGTAAGTATGCCCAAGCAATTGAGCTGCAAGAGAAACTTTTCCTTCTTGTAGCGCATGCCTTATTTTAGTAGAGCTAATGCCTATGTCGGCTAGTGTTTCTTTAGATATTTCTTCTATAGTGTAGTTGAATATAGATTGATATTCATTGAGTAAATCGATATTCCCACTACGATTTCTACCAAAATGATGATCGTATCCTATGACAATTGTGTCAGGTGAAAAATTATTGACTAAAAAATCTTTGACATATTCTATCGCAGGCATCTGTGAAAATTCTCTAGAAAAAGGAGCGACAACAAGATTGTCTATACCATATTTTTCAAGTAAAGCTATTTTTTCATCAAGAGTATTGAGTAGTTTGAGTGATTTGTCATCAGGATTGACCACAAATCTAGGATGTGGATGAAAAGTCAATAAAATACTCTCGCCTTGCTTTTCTTTAGCGAGTTTATTGATTCTTTCTAGCAGTTTTTGGTGCCCTATATGCACTCCGTCAAAAGTGCCTATTGTGATAATAGCATTTTTAAAAGCAGGAAGATTATCTAAATTCTTGAATACTCGCATTGAGTGACAAAGATAGGCTAAAATCTATTCTGAAATCCTTATATTTGGCAGACTCAAACTTTACATTTATGAAACAATACCCACTTTTTTTATTCGCTATACTTTTAATAATTTCTTGTGCCAAAGAAGATAATGAGCCAGTTGCTTTAGCAATTTATGATACAACTCATACTATCGATTGGATGAGTGATTTTCTGACTAAACATGCAGATAGTGATGTGACATTGAGAGATATCAGTATGCCTGCTGCTCACGATGCAGGTGTTTATGTCTTGAACAATTGCAATTTAGGTAATGCTTGCAATACGCAAACTCAATACCTTAATATGACAGATATGTTAGCTTCAGGTATTCGTGTTTTTGATGTTCGTCCTGTATTTAAAGATGGTGCATTTTGGACTTATCATGCTACTAATTGTAATGGACTAGGCTGTGAGGGCGAAGACTTTACTACATTTTTGCAGCAAACAAAAGATTTTTTAGACAGACATAATGAACTAGTCATTTTTGAAGTTACACATTTTTGCAATACAAGTCCTCAAGATGCTGTTTTCCTAGCTTTGCTGCAAGATATATTAGGTGATAGAATCTATAAAGAAACGACTACGAGTTTAGTCTCTTTTGTAGATAAACCTCTTGATGAAGTAATCCCAACTAATGGAGATGGTGGAAAAATCATTTTGCTAATGGAAGGGCTAAACGATATGACAGAAGATAGGGAAGAAGGCTTTTTTGCTCCATCATTTATTCCGCTAGACGGCTCATATGCTAATCGCTATATTTTTGATGAAATGTTAAGTGACCAAAAAGCAAAATTTCAAGGATATGATGCATCTAACTCTGAAATATTCTCAATGTCATACACGCTTACACTTAACGATCAACTTGCAGTAGAATGTGTCGCTGAAGAAGAACCTTCATCTTCTATAGAATCTTTATCAATAGATGCACGCAATCGTTTGGAAAGTACAGTTGATAGTTGGCTAGCAGACAATACTATCACACAAGGGAAAATACCGCACATTATTTATGCTGATTATGTCAATACTACTTTGACAGAACAATGTATTCGTATTAGTGAGTTTAATATTGAGTAAATTGTACTTAGAATTAATTCCTAAAACAAAAAAATCCTACCTTATATATTACAAAGCAGGATTTTTAGATTAATGTTTTTTCTTTTACAAGAATTTTTCTACATCATGATATTCTAGTCCAAAAGCATCTGAAACTCCTTTGTAAACCACTTTACCATCTATTACATTCAATCCTAATTTCAATTCATTGTTGTCAGTACATGCTTTTTTCCATCCTTTATTGGCAAGTTGTATCGCATATGGCAGAGTTGCATTCGTCAATGCGATTGTAGATGTATATGGTACAGCACCTGGCATATTTGCAACACAGTAGTGTACTACATCATCTATAATATATGTAGGGTCTTCATGTGTTGTAGGTTTACATGTTTCTATACATCCACCTTGATCTACTGCTACATCTACTAGTACAGTACCAGGGCTCATATCTTTGAGCATATCTCTTGTGATAAGGTTAGGCGCTTTTGCTCCTGGTATAAGCACAGCTCCTACAATCAAGTCTTGAGATGGTAATAACTCTCTAATATTCAACTCATTTGAAAAACGTGTCACTACATTGGCTGGCATCACATCATTGAGATATCTCAATCTAGCCAAGCTAATATCCATTATAGTTACTTGGGCTCCTAATCCAGCAGCCATTTTTGCAGCTTGTGTACCTACTATACCACCACCGAGTACAAGTACTTTGCCAGGCGCTACGCCAGGAACACCTCCGAGCAATACTCCTTTTCCTTTGATTGGCTTTTCTAAGTACTTTGCCCCTTCTTGTATTGCCATACGTCCTGCTACTTCACTCATAGGGACAAGTAGTGGAAGACTTCTGTCGCTTGCTTCTACAGTTTCATAAGCTAGACATGTAGCACCACTTTCTATCATTGCATGAGTCAATGGCTCATA
>JBMZDS010000020.1:10958-13069 GCA_049614465.1 Chitinophagales bacterium | reverse complement strand
ATCTTAGATATATATGGTACAAAGAAAAATAGCATCAATACATTGAGCAAATTAAATGTAGTATGGAATAATGCCATGCTCATCAAATCAATATTGTTTAGAACAGAATCTTTTCCTTCTATCACACCTGTTCCTACAGATGATGTAAGAGAACTATATACTATACCAGTATACTTTTGTATCATTCCTGTAAATGGAATAAATACAATAAGCATCCAAATCACTCCAAAAATATTAAATAAGAAATGAAATCTTGCAGAACGTTTGGCATGTACATTTCCTATCATGGCAGCAATATTAGCTGTAATAGTTGTACCTATATTTTCACCCAGAACCATTGCGCAAGCCAAGTCAAATGGAATAATTCCTGCTGATAATAGAGCTAATGTAATGGCAGTCGCAGCACTAGAGGATTGAACAATAACAGTCAGTAGAGTACCGATAAAAACAAACAAAATAATTGCTGCATATTTGAACTTGAAACTTGCAATAGTTAGTGCGAGAGTGTTCATCCATTCTGATTCGTCTGGGCTAGGTACGGCATCTTTTAAAAATGTTAAACCGATAAAAAGAATACCAAACCCCAAGACAAATTCGGAAAGATTGCGCATTTTTTCATTTTTCATGAACATGAAAGGGAAAAAGATGGCAATCAACGCAATAGCAAAAAGATTGATTTTCATCTTGAATCCAAATAATGCTAGTAACCATGCAGTGATAGTTGTCCCTATATTGGCACCCATAATTACTCCAAATGACTCGGTTAAGGTTAGTAGTCCTGCATTAACAAAACTAACTACCATGACTGTTGTAGCAGATGAAGATTGAATCAAAACAGTAATACCAAGACCTGTCAAGATGCCTAGCATTCTATTAGAAGTCATTCCTTTTAGTAGTTTTCGGAGACCATCTCCAGCAAGCTTTTGTAGTCCTTCGCTCATAATCTTCATTCCAAAGATGAAAATTCCTAATGAACCAATTACTTGTAATAGTGTGCCTATCGCTGTGTTTTCAAAAAAATCTTGCATTGCTTATTTATTTGAGCCAAAAATAGCAGTATTCCTTTACAACACAACATTATCAAATTGTTATTATCAAGAAAATATCAAAGTATGGTATATCGATTTGTAGATTTAATCTATTCCTCTTAGATTCGTGAAAACAAAATATTTTTATGAAAAAGTTTAAAATTTTATTGCTAGTTACTTCTTTTCTTTTTGTAGGATTTGTTGATGCAGCTATTTATATTAAATACTACAATAAAGATTCAAACAGTTATGAATTTGATGTGAAGACTTGCGGAAGTAGTAAGACTGTTGAATTTAAAGGAAGTACAACCTCATCTGTAACCATTCAATCTGGATGTGATGAAGCTGTAATATACACTGATTGTGGTGAGATTACAGTAAAAGATGATGCTAAAGTCACTATAAAAGATGGTTGTATTATTATCGAATAGGGATTTCTAAATCATTATTTCACATAATTCTGTAAAGCGATTGTCCAATCATAATCTTGGTAAATGATTTTAGGATTCGAATTTTCTGGGGTGATTTCATATTGTTCCAAAATCGATTTTATTCCTACTTTTCCTCCAAAATCTCCATTGAACCATTGCATTATTTTAGAAACAGTGACTTCATTTTCCGCTACATTATAATTCGTTTCGAGTTGTAGAAAGCTAGCAGTAGCTGTATTGAGTTGTTCTTCTAAATTTTCGGGTGTATAAAAAGCAATAGGAGGACAACCTTTTGCGCCACAATTCAGTGCAAAATGAATGCGATAATCTACAGAATCAAGTCGAAATTGTTGTTCAAATTTTGAAGGAAACCATTTGTCAATATAGCCTAAACTCCACTTGATTTTTGAACTGCGAATAATGCCATGTTCTATCAAATCAAAACTCATTTCTTTTCCAGCGATGTTTATCCATTTTTTTCCAAAAAAATCATTGCGACTATCTGCCAACATCGATGGATTTTCTTTGGCTTTTATCTGAATGTAGGCATTATAGATGTTCAACCAAAATGCTTTTTTTTCACTTTCTGTTATGAGTTCTTTCTTGAGTTCTTTTTTTTCAAAGTTGGCAAAGTCTTCTATGTAAGAAGAAT
>JBMZDS010000020.1:0-10948 GCA_049614465.1 Chitinophagales bacterium | reverse complement strand
CTTCATTGATTTTTACAGTGTAAAGAAAATCTTGAGAAAGTTGTACCGCAGTCTGTGCGTTTAACCCTTTGGTCATGAATAAAATAATAGTAATGAACAATAAATTTCGCATAGCGTTACAACGATTGTGTTTTACGAAAAGTTCTATTGTTCCATACTTTCCAAGAAAGCATCAATTCGTTCTTGTTCATTGGGTAGCCATTCTGTGTTTTTAGCTGTATTGATGATGAGCATTTTTTGAACTTCATCTTCGGCAAATGATTTTAGATAATCTTTAGCCGTTTTGTTTAGTCGTCTATTAAAATTGGCAGTAGCATCAAGTAAATGACCAACATATTCTTTAGAAAAATAACCTAATTGATCTATCGCATTCATTGCTTTCAATCGTGTCCTGAATTCATAAGAATGGCTAGTAAAATCGTATAATTGATACAAATATCCACTCATATTGTTTTCATTAGCAATTCTGAGCCAAGTGATTTTGATATTATAGTTGTGCCCATCTATATCTTTTGTTTTTGCTAAAAAATCTGCTGTTTTTTCTGGAAAGTTTTTACATAATTTTTTTAGCGCCAGTTCTATTGTTACATAAGAATCATCTAATAATAGTCCTTCAATATGTATTGCCATATCTGCCGAAATTTCATCCATGTTCTGCAATACAGCTCTTCGTACTTCATGATGTTCATCATCTAAAGCTGCTATTAGTGTTTTTCCAGTTTTTTTATGCTCGTCATTAGCGATTTGTTTTATTATGGCTACTTTATTAGCATAAAAGTCTTCATTATCATAGATTGAAAGTAAGTCTTTTCTTTTTTCTTCTATGTCAAAATCGTCTAAGGCTAGTATAGCATCATGTCTATCTATCATGTTAGGTGCATTGGATGCTTGTGCTACCAATTCATCGTATGTCTTTTCAAAATCTACAGTTTTTAAGACATTCCAGTTAGGATCGAAAAGTGTAAAGGATATTTCTTTTTCTTCGGTATTCGGTACTTTTACTTCGGTACTTTCTCCTTCTACCATTTTTTTAATTTCATCAAAACTGCCGTCTGTGTAATGCACCTGAAATACAATCGGCATCTTAAAATATCCAACTAAATCTGTCAATTCATGAGTTTGTTCTACAGTGAAAATGGTTTCATCAGTTTTCGCTAAATATGATACGTCATAGTGAGGTTCTCCTCCTTTGTATAACCATTGTTCAAAAAACCAATCAAGATTGATTCCTAAAGTCTCCATAAATTGCAAGTAGAAAAGATGTGTATCGACCATGTCATACTCATGTTTTTTCAAGAATTCGGTGATGACTTTTTTGTATTGCTCTTCACCTACCACATAGCGTAGCATATCTATAACAAGGCTTCCTTTTGGATAATGACGAGAAGATCCTGCATCTGTGTAGGCTACGGGATAATCATTTTTCTTGGCAGCATTCCAAGCTGACTTCATTTCTCCTCTACGTGCCCATTGATATTGATCTTCACCAAAAACGCTTCGCTTAAAATGCTTGGCATAGTGAGTAGCAAAACTTTCATGCAACCAGTGATGAGTGCCACTCCATTCTGTTATCAAATCTCCAAACCATTGATGTGTCAGTTCGTGAGCATTTGTCCCGATATAATTTCTCTCCAAAGCTGCTCGCTCATCTTGTACATAATAATCTGTAAAAATCGTAGAAGTTGTGTTTTCCATCGCTCCATATAAGAAATCTTGTACGGGCACATTTCGATATATTTTTTGCCAAGGATAATCGACTCCAAACTCAGCTTCCATCCAGTCCATCATCTCTACAGAATACTGATAAGTAGGCGCAAAAGTTTCTGGCTTATCTCCATAATAATACTGACGAGATATGACTCCACTGGCACTTTTCATATCTTTGTATTCATATTCACCTATAGCGATCATAATGAGATACATGACATGTGGTTCATTCATCGCATATTGCCATGTTGTTGTTCCATCTTGATTATCCGTTTTATCTACAAAAGCTCCATTAGAGACAACTTCATATCCTTTATCAAAAGTGATATTTGTCTCTGTAATGAGCTTGTCTGTCACACCATCAAATCCAGGTATCCAATGGCGATTGTCTATACCTTGTCCTTGCGTCCATATTTGTTTACGTAGTCTATCAGTCTCATCATCCCATCCCATAAAATAAATTCCTTTTTTTGGATGAGCGGTGTATTCCATTTTGAGTTTGTATTCTTTTTCCCATGACAAAGTTGCAGGAAATTGAAGTACGATTCCCTCTTCATTAGTATAGAAGGGAAGTACTTCTCCATCTAACGAAACGGATTGAAAAGAAATGTGTGGTGCATCCAAAAAAAGTGTGTCAACTTCTTTTTGCAAAGGGATAAAATCATAAATGATATTACCATAGACTTCTTGCTGCATGACATCAAAAGAAATATCGAGTGTCATTTTCAGGAAGCCGACATTGTGTTCACGATAATGCCCTTTTTTATCACGGATGATACAGCCGAACTCATCATCGCCATGCGCAAATGATAAGATATAAAAGGTAATAAATAGGGTGGTTAGGATTCGTTTCATAATTCTAAATTTTGAAACGATAAAGATAGTAGAAAAACTTACTTATACTGTCCGTGCGCATCACGGTGATTCCAGATAAATACCGATACTCCTATAAGTAATGAAAAAACGATTGCTAAAATATAAAGCACACCTACATTGATACCTGCAGCTTGTGTATTGCCCTCATTGAGAGAGGTTTCTGCAGCTCCTCTACACATAGCGCATTGTGCCAATAGATTATTAGCAAAAATCGTGAGTGTGAAAATTGTAGATAATATGATTCTATAAATAGATTTCATAAAACAAAGATACAGTTTTTATCAAAAACCAGTGATGAGGTTTTGTAGTCCTTTTATATCTATGATGTTGATTTTTCTACCTGTAGTTTGGATGAGGTTTTCAGTCTTGAATTCTGATAATGTTCGAATAAGCGATTCTTTAGTCGTTCCTACAAATTCGGCAAAATCTTCTCTTGTTATTTCTATTGTCAACTCATTATTGGTAAGATTGAGTAGAGCTTCTGCTACACGCTCACGAACAGGTGCATAGGCGAGTTGAAGTAGTCTTTTTTCTTTGTCTTGGATTTCGCCAGAGAGCATTTTGATAAATTGAATGGCTACATCTCTATTGGCTTGTATCAATTGCTGAAAATCTTTCTTTGGAATCAATGCCACTGTCGTTTCTGTCATAGCGGTCGCTGTTTCCTCATAAGTAGAACCTTTCATCATAGAAATGTAGCCCATAAAGCCTCCATCTTCGTAGATATCATTAACGAAATTTTTGCCATAATCGTCAGTTTTAAAGCATTTAATTTTTCCTTTAAGGATAAAATATAAATAGTGCGCATGTTCATGTTCTCTGAAAATGACTTCTTTCTTATTGTATGTTCTTGTTTTTCGATTTTCTGACAATTGCTTTAGTGCTTCAAGGCCTCTAGCTTCATTAAAAAACTCATTGAGTTCTTCTTCACTTCCTTTAAATTCTGTTTTTAATCGTTGACTTCTTGCGATGCGCATTTCGATAGCTTCGAGTAGATCTGTCTCGTCAAATGGTTTTGTGATGTAGTCATCTGCGCCAAGGTTCATGCCTTTTCGGATATCTGTTTTATCAATTTTTGCGGTTAAAAAAATAAAAGGAATTCTAGCAGTTTTCATATTTTTATTCAAAATCCGTAGTACACCATATCCGTCCAATTCAGGCATCATAATATCGCATATTATCAAATCTGGCTGATAGGATTTTGCTAACGCTACACCTTTCTTGCCATTAGCAGCAGTAGTAACTTGATATTCTGCAAGTTCCAATATCTCTGCTGTATTTTCTCGAACATCAGGATTGTCCTCTATTAGTAGTATTTTATACATTATTGTTCTTGTCCTTTAGGTTGGGTATTTTTAGGATGAAGGTCGTTCCTTTTTCTAGTTCGCTTTCAAAGTTGATTTCTCCACCTACAAAATCAAGATATTTTTTTACGATACTTAAACCTAAGCCTGTCCCTTCGATATTAGCCGCATTTTTTGCCCTAAAAAACCGTTCAAATAAATATTCTTGTTCTTCTTTAGGGATACCTTGCCCATTATCTATTATTTCTACTTCGAGTATTTTATTTTTTAAAGAGGTGTTCAGTAGTATTTTACTATCTTTTGGTGAATATTTTCTAGCATTAGAAAGTAGATTGTTCAATATGTTTTTAAGGATTCCTTTGTCAAAAACAAATGTACTTTCTCCTTTATGAATATGATTTATGGATTGTCCTTCTTTTACCATGAGGAGAATATCTTCTACGACTTCTTTTACAAAAGTATCAACTTCTATAGCAGATGGATTGAGTTGTATTTTGCCTTGTTCTACTCTTTCTAGTGAGAGGAAATCATTCAAAATATTGGTCAAATGAAGTACTGAATTATTGATGCGATTGAGGTGTTTTAGCGTTTTTTCTTTAGAACCTCCGATTTCTATATATTTTTCTAGAATAGAAGATGAAGTTAATATGGAAGTCAATGGTGTGCGAAATTCGTGTGATGCCATTGATACAAACCGAGATTTCATTTCGTTCAGTTCTCTTTCTTTGGTCAATGCTTTTTTGATGTTTTCTTGCGCCTTTTCGAGTTCTTCGGTTCTGTCTTTTACACGTTGTTCAAGTTCTAAATGCAGTTGATGTTTTTCGTCTTCTGCTTTCTTGCGTAGTGTCACATCAGAGATGAGTGCCATCACAACTATTTCACCATTTATCTGCGAATGATTGAGCGAAATCTCTACAGGAACGACTGTGCCATCTTTTCGTTTTCCATACAAGTCTAATCCGATTCCCATGGAGCGTTTGGATGGATGATGCGTATATTTTTCGCGTTTGTGAGCATGCCCTTTTTTTAATCGCTCAGGAATCAATTTTTCTACTTTTTCCCCAATCAATTCATTTCTTTTGTAGCCAAAAATCTCTTCAAGTCGATTATTTACAATCAAAATAGTACCCTGTTTATCTGCGACTACTAGTCCTTCTGCTGCAGACTCAAAAAGTATACTTGCTATGTCTTTAATATCCATGTCTTGTTATTGAATTTTTAAAGGTAGAATTTCTTCTCGAAAGATATCATTAATTGATAGACAAAGTACTTGGTTTTTACTTCAATAAAAAGATGACGAAAATCATCTTTTTATGATGATTTTTATCATCTACTGGCTTTCTAGTCGGCTGTAATTTTGCTGTACTTAAAAAACCAAAAACATGAAAAAAGAACATCAATCAATCGAAGAATTTGAAAAAGAAAAATTTGTTCCCAAAGGAGCGATTGCATTTTTTGTACTGATGATTATCTCATTCCTTGTGATGTGGTTCTCTGTTTATCTACTCATACTTTCAAGAATCTACTAAAATTATGGACAAATCAGAAAAACTCGCCCTCACGTTAGGTGCGACATTGTTAGGTATATTTTTCTTTGCGACATTGATACTTGCCAAAGCGCTAGATCAAGATGTGCCTGAGTGTATCACCGCAGACTCTATCTATGAAAATGGAGAATTGATAGAGATAGAAGCCAATGAAGTATATCAGGTAAAATATGTGTCAAAAATGTGGGCTTTTGAGCCAGCGGAAATCACTATACCAGCAGGAAGCGAATTGGATATTTATCTCACATCACATGATGTTGTACATGGGTTTTATGTAAGAGGTAAAAATGTTAATATGATGGCAGTACCTGGTACGCTCAACAAGAAAACGGCTGTTTTTAATAGACCAGGTGTATATCCAGTCTACTGTCACGAGTATTGTGGTACTGGGCATCATTTTATGAAAGCTGAAATCATCGTAACTCCTAATTAAAACTCCAAAATCATGCTAAATAAAGAATCATTTGTGAAACTGGATAAAACGACTAAGTTTATCCTCTGTCTCGAACTTATTTTTCCTATTGTCCTTCTTTTGCTAGGAGTGTACAATGGCTTATTGCAAACGCTCTACAGAGCAGGAATTATCAAAAGTACTTCATTTTTAGGAATAGATTATTACCAAGGATTGACTATGCATGGTGTTATCAATGCAATAGTATTGACTACGTTTTTTGCAGTAGCTTTTGGCAATGCAACTATGATTTTTCACCTGAAAAAACAACTCATTAGTTGGGTCAATATTTTGTCTGTCACACTGATGACTGTAGGGACAGGTATGGCAGCATGGGCAATGATAGTGGGAAAAGCATCTGTTCTTTATACTTTTTATGCACCATTGATGGCACATCCAGCTTTTTACTTAGGTTTAGTACTTACAGTATTAGGCTCATGGGCTGCATTTTTTGGATGGATACCGCTTATATTCTCATGGAGAAAGGAAAATCCAAATACCAAAATTCCATTGGCCGTATGGGGTACGACTGCCAATTTTATTATTTGGGTACTTTGCTCTGCTGCGGTAGCCGTTGAATTGATATTTTTCCTATTGCCATGGTCGCTAGGCTGGACAGAAGGAGTCAATGTCGAATTGACAAGAACACTATTTTGGTTTTTTGGTCATCCTTTGGTTTACTTCTGGCTGTTGCCTGCTTATATTTTGTACTATACTATTTTGCCAAAAGTAGCAAGAGGAAAATTATTTTCAGACAAAGCAGGTCGTTTGGTTTTTGCCTTATTCGTAGTATTGTCTATACCAGTAGGAACGCATCATCAATTTATGGAACCAGCGATAGAGCAAGGTTCAAAATTGTTGCACGCATTTTTGACACTTTGTATTGCTATTCCGAGTTTTTTGACTGCATTTACAATAGCAGCTTCGCTAGAGTATGCAGGGAAGCGAAGAGGTGGAAAAGGGTTGTTTGGCTGGATGGGAAAGTTGCCTTGGTTTGAAAAAGACAATTATCTATTTGCTTATGCAATTTGTGGACTTTTGATATTTATCATAGGGGGTATAGGAGGTATTATCAATGCCGCATATAGTATGAATACCGCAGTACACAATACAGGATGGATACCTGGTCATTTTCACTTGACTGTAGGTGGGCCAGTGTTTTTAGCCATTTTAGGATTGACGATGTATATGTATAGTAAGATTGCTGGAAAAAAAGTGCAATTGCCTACATGGAATTTACTTGTTCCTTATTTCTGGATGCTAGGATTGACATTCTTTTCTACAGGATTGAAAGTAGGAGGACTTTTCTTAGGAGAACCTAGACGTACCAATATGGGAATGAGCTATTTGGATGCTAGTGGAGGAATGTTTGAGCCAATGTGGCTATTGACGACACTTACGACTGTTTTGGGCGGTATCATTATGACTTTGGCGGCTTGTATGTTCTTCGCTTCATTTTTCAAAACTATTTTCAGTAAAAAAGTAAATGAAGGCGGAATAGAATTTCCGGTAGCCGAAGCATATCATGATGAGCCAGAGACAGGGATGACTAAAAGTTTATGGCCTTGGGCTATTGCTGCCATGATAATTATAGCTGCGACATACTACAAGCCGATAATGAGCACATTGGACAATACAATAGAAAATGCGCCTACATATGAGCCAAACAATCCAATGCCATTGGATACATATGCTGGTGATGAAACAATAGAAGTACTAGAAGAATGAAAAAGATAATATCATCCATACAGACTAGTACGCATCCTATAATGGAGGTTGTACAACAGTCCAAAGATTTTAAAGTAATTGCCATAGGGCTCAATGAAGGAGTCGCATTGAAAAAACATACGGCTCCTAAAAGAGCAAAGATATTGGTCGTAAAAGGAACAGTAAAGTATACATCTACAAGAGAAACGGTGAATATTAATTGTTTTGAAGAATACAATATTCCACTAGAAGAAGAGCATGAAGTTAGTGCCGATAAAGAAGCTATTTTTTTATTAATACTAGGATGAAAATATGAACAAGACACTTAGTAAATATATTCTTTTTGGAGGGGTTATAGTCATTATCCCGCTATTGCTTTTTACGATAAAAAATGCGATGGAAGCTGATAATCTACCTGCTATTTTAGGCGAAAGGACTAAAGATGAAAATGGGGAATGGGAATACCATACTATAGCTCCATTTGAAGTCACTAATCAAGATGGAGAGTCATTGACTTCAGCTGATTATAATGAGAAGTTGTATATCGCCAATTTCTTTTTTACTTCTTGTCCTGTGATATGTCCAAGAATGACAGAGCAGATAAATGATTTGTATCAGGATTATGCTATTTACCAAAATGAATTGGCATTTATTAGTTTTTCGATAGACCCAGCTAGAGATTCTGTTTCAAGACTTAAAAATTTTGCAGATAGATTTGAAATAGACTATGTCAACTGGGATTTTGTACGAACAGATAAAGAAACTGTATATCAAATAGCTCGCAATGATTTCTTGCTGACAGCACTCGCAGGTACAGAAGAAGCAAATGATTTTATCCATAGTGAATATGTGACACTTATAGACGCTGAACAAAGAATCAGAGGTTACTACGACCTTTCGGAAGAAGAAGATGTAGCAAAAATAAAAAGCGATTTAGATAAATTATTAAACTATTATTTCAAGTAAAACACTACAAAAATGAAGAAATATTTTTTACTCATAGCGCTCATCAGTTTTTTTGCATTACCCATACATGCGCAAGAAAATGATACCACTGCAATAGCTGAAGTCGAAAGTGTAGTAGACGAAACAGGAGCTGATGAGATTACTTTTGATCTAGGGAAAAATACTTTTAAGTCATATTGTGCAGCATGTCATACCGTAGGAAAAGGAAAGATGACTGGTCCTGACCTTAAAGGAGTTTTTGATCGTCAAGAAGAAGAATGGATCGTAAATTTTATCCGCTCATCGCAAACTATAATCAATAGCGGAGATCCATATGCAAAAGATATTTATGCGGAGTACAATAATACAATCATGCCAGATCATCATCATATAGCAGATGAAGATTTAGATGCACTTTTATTTTATCTTAAAAGTAATGGGCAATTGCCTGGTGCAGAAGGTGATGTGACAACTACAGGTGCTGTAGTAAATACTCAGCCTACGGTTATTACTGATAGTAGTCAAAGTGCCATTGATTTACCCTTTGTACGAATGATATTTTGGGGTACAGTTTTGATGTTTATAGCAGCTATTTTGAGTTTGACAGCTATATTTTATAAGTTACATGGGGAATAATTTCACCCTTTGTTTTTTTGGTTTAAAGAGCAGCTCGGAAGGGCTGCTCTTTTTTATGGTTCTATATATAATTTCTCAATCTTAGGAATCGGACCTTGACAATAACTTTTGTGACAAGTGACACAAGAATTGACTACTAAATTGTAGGAGGTTATATCTTGTGTTTTGTTGAATGTGTAGATAGATTGCTCAAAGCTAGATGCTAAGAGGTAAAAAGCATCATTTATCTCATCAGGATTGGTAGCTTGAGCAGTATGAATACCTTCAAAATATTGAGGATGAATATAGACAGAATCGCCTGCTTGCACATCATTTTTCCATACCAAAAGTGTATCGTGCATATTTCGCATGAGTCGTGCCAGTTCTGATGCCTCATACATGATAGATGGCTCATGTGTAGGCTCTTGTTTTTGCTGACAGGCAAAAATCAATAAACCACATGTTAAAATGAATATCGAAACTCGACTTCTCATTATTGTATGATAACACCATCTGCCATGAACGAATAGCTTATCTCTGGTTCTGTGATAGCATCTATCTCTTCTTGCGGAAGTCCTTCATCGAAAGCATAATGCTTTAACATGTCTACGCTGATTTCTTCTTTGTATGCATTTCCTTCGATGATGGCAGTGCGTCCTTCACAGTTGAGTGGTACGAAAAAGTCGTAGTCTTTAAATTTGATAAACAATTCATTCTCGTTACCCATATCCATTGTCATCCAACAACCTTTTTGTTTGCAGACTGCAGATACTTCTCCTTGTACTTTTACAGCGATGGTGTCGCCTTCATTCTCTGCAAAAAGTGTTGCAAATTCTTCTGTAGATATTGCATCTTCTTCTGTAATTTCTATCCCAAAATATTCATAGCCAGTTTCTTCATCTACTGATGTAGGAGTGGGAGAGTTGTTGCAAGCGATAAGCAATGAAATAGTAAAAAGAAATAAAAGTAAGTTTTTCATGATAATGATAAATTTTAGCCAAAGATAAGGAAGATATTTTATCCTTTGTTTTATGGGAAAAAGGAATAGAATGAATCCTTATAGTAAACATAAAAATATGAGGCAGTTATTTTTTGCATTAATTCTACTTTTTACGACTAATTCTTTTGGACAAACATTAGTAGATGCAACTGCTCAGTATTGGGCAAGTGGCCCTTGTTGTGCAACTGGCACAAAGTATAATGTTAGTATACATTTGTCTGATTATTCATCAGCTGTTGTGCAAGAAGTGTGGCTAAATGGCTATGGTGTAGTAGACGCGATATCTACTAAAGCAAAAGATAGTGATGTGATAAATATAAGTTTTGAGATTACGACAAATTATTATGATATCGCTTATAATGATGAATACGATTTTTCATTAAAAAAAGAGGGAGATGCTCAGGTTAGCTTATTGGTAGATGATGGTATAGAAACTATAATGGTGAGAGAGTTTAGAAATTTAATGGCTTTACAATATCCATGATTTATACTAAAAATCTTCTTTCTTGACAACTAAAAAAGATTGATAATAATCTGTATCAGACATTTTATCTCCATGCTCTACCATGATAAAATAGTGATTGGCTGATTCTTGTGTCATAATAACACGCTGCGGGCTATATTCTGCTTCGTACATGTAGTAAGCAATTCTTTTCGCCAATGTCTTCCTGTCTGCAAGGTACTTTAGTGTATATTGTTCATTGACATTGGAAGACCATTCTCTCAAAATACCTTGTTCATCTATCAAAAAATGAACATTTTCTTCCAGATAGGATGGGAAAGTAGGATACGCATT
>JBMZDS010000019.1:0-13117 GCA_049614465.1 Chitinophagales bacterium | reverse complement strand
CTTCTACGTATCGCTATAGTTATCGAGAGGGAGTGTCTATTTAAATTTGCATAGATGCCGTACAAATTTTGTCATTTCAATCCAAAATTTTGCAAAATAATACGCGTAACCGTTTGGTATTCAATTCCTTACGGATTCTCTGCGTTAGGCTCACGTTGATACTACAAATACTTATCCAATTTCTTCGACTTCAAGTCAGTTGTTATTTTCTTGACTTCTTGCTCTTTGCTTTTATCCATGATGAGTAAGACATCATCTGTGTCGATAATACAACAGTTTTTGATACCATTGAGCACTACGAGTTTTTCTTTTGGCACCATGACCATATTGTCTGAGCCATCATAGATTTTTGTCATAGGACCATTCACTGCATTGCCGAGATAATCTTTTTCATAGATTTCGTAGAGAGAAGCCCATGTACCTATATCGCTCCACCCAAAATCAGCAGGCAAGACAAATACATTTTCTGCTTTTTCCATCACCCCATAATCTATCGAGATGCTTGTGCATTTAGCATAGGCTTTACTCACAGATTTTTCTTCTTTATCCGTAAAGAAGTCTTTTTGGCAAGAAGAAATTTCATTGAAAATATCAGGTAAATGCTTTTCCATAGCATTCATAATAGAAAGAGCTGACCAAATAAACATTCCCGAATTCCATAGAAAATCACCACTTTTGATAAATGTCTGGGCAAGTTCAAGATTAGGCTTTTCTGTAAAGGCTTTTACTTTGTGTATTCCTTTGGCGATATTGCTATCTGTATATTGGATATAGCCATAGCCAGTATCTGGGCGAGAAGGTTTTATTCCCATCGTGAGGAGTACATCTCTATTGCTAGAAAATTCAACGCCTTTTTGTATTGTTTTTACAAAATCTACTTCTTTCAACACTAGGTGATCAGAAGGCGATACAACGATTGTTGCAGATTTATCTTTTGCATATATTTTTTGACAAGCGTACGCAATACAAGGTGCCGTATTTCTACGTACAGGTTCTTTGATGATTTGGTCATCAGAAATACTAGGTATTTGTTCTTTGACCAGATGTGCATACATTTCATTGGTGACTACATATATATTCTCTGCGGGACAGATATGCAGAAAACGCTCATAAGTCATTTGGATGAGTGTTTTTCCTGTATTGAGGACATCCAAAAACTGTTTTGGTTTTTCTACACGACTATATGGCCAAAATCTACTTCCGATTCCTCCTGCCATGATAGCAACATATGTGTTTGGGTTTGGTTTATTCATCATACAAAAATACAACCGAGATTTGGAGATTTTAGTATATGCGAGTTAAATAATGTTTAGTCTAATTCCCATCCTTTACATCGTTCTACGGCTTTCTGCCAACCTTTGTAGAGTTTTTGTCTATTGTCTTCGGCCATATTGGCGATAAATTCGCTATCGACTTGCCAGTTTTCAGCTATGTCTTCTTTTTGATAAAAACCCACTGCTATTCCCGCCAAATATGCTGCGCCTAAGGCTGTCGTTTCTATTACTTTGGGTCTTTCTACTGGCGTTGCCAAAATATCTGATTGAAATTGCATTAAGAGATTATTGGCACATGCGCCACCATCTACACGCAATTTATCTAGTGGGATTTCGGCATCTTTTTCCATAGCATCAAGGACATCTTTTGTTTGATACGCTAGAGATTCGAGCGTTGCTCGTATGAAATGTTTTTCGGTGGTTCCCCTAGTCAGTCCAAAGATGGCTCCTCTAGCATACATATCCCAATATGGCGCACCTAGCCCTGCAAAAGCAGGTACGACATAAACGCCTCCCGTGTTTTCGATATCTTGCGCAAAAGTTTCGCTATCAGCAGCATTTTCGATTAATTTCAAGCCGTCACGGAGCCACTGTATAGCTGCTCCTGCGATAAAAACACTTCCTTCAAGTGCATAGGTCACTTTTCCATCTAATCCCCA
Organism: Chitinophagales bacterium; assembly: GCA_049614465.1. Classification (GTDB taxonomy): domain Bacteria; phylum Bacteroidota; class Bacteroidia; order Chitinophagales; family UBA8649; genus JBMZDS01. The sequence continues at coordinate 11,184 of JBMZDS010000019.1, read as the reverse complement.
AGCAATTGTAGTCAATAAACCTGCTTTTGATTTTACTTTTTCACTGCCCGTATTCATAAGCATAAAGCAACCTGTTCCGTATGTGTTTTTTGCCATTCCTTTTTCAAAACACGCTTGTCCAAACAATGCCGCTTGCTGATCTCCAGCAATGCCCGCTATTTTAATTGAATCTCCAAACAAATTAGTTTCACCATAGACTTCACTCGAATTTTTTACCTCTGGCAATATTGATTTTGGAATATTCATTTCTTCTAGCAATTTTTCATCCCATTGCAAGTCATTGATATTGTATAGAAGTGTACGAGAAGCGTTGCTATAGTCCGTAATATGTTTTTTGCCTCCTGTTAGTTTCCAAACCAACCAAGTATCAATTGTCCCAAATAATAAATCTCCATTTTCCGCTTTTGCTCTAGCGTCTTCCACATTCTCTAAAATCCAATTGATTTTCGTTCCAGAGAAATAAGCATCTATTACCAATCCTGTATTTTCACGCACATAATCTTCCAGATTTCGAGCTTTTAACTCATCACAAAATGCAGCTGTACGTCTATCCTGCCACACAATGGCATTATAGATGGGTTTACCTGTATTTTTATCCCAAACAACAGTAGTTTCTCGTTGATTAGTGATACCTATTGCTGCTATTTCTTCGGGTTTTGCATCGGCATATTGCATTACATTTTGAACAGTTTCTAACTGTGTTCGCCATATCTCCATTGGGTTGTGCTCTACCCATGCTTCTTTCGGAAAAATCTGTCCAAATTCTTTTTGTGAAGTCTGTACGATATTGCCAAAGCTATCAAATAAAATGGCTCTTGAACTTGTCGTGCCTTGGTCGAGTGCTAGAATGTATTTTTTCATATCGAAATCTCAAAATTTTGCCTAAAAGTAATAAAAAGCAGGAAATAAAAAGATTTTATATCTTTGCGTAATCCTAACATAAACTAACAAAAGTGAGTTTTCTTTTTCAGAATATTAAAGTCTCAGTTGATGTTGCGGCATTTGCATACAAAGACGAGCAGCTTTTTTTATTATTACAAAAGCAAGAAGATGGTCTGTACAAAGACCAATGGTCGCTACCGGGAGAAAGTCTTTTCAATAACGAATCTTTGCTAGGTTCGGCTAAAAGAGCACTAGTGAAAACGACCACCTCTCCAGCCAATTATATAGAACAGACACAAGTTATTGGTGAAGATGTTTTTCGTGATAATAGAGGGCATATTCTTTCAGTAGTACATTCTGCTTTTTTCTCTAAAGAAAAAATGAAGTTTCAAGATACCGTAGACAAAAGCAGAAAAAAATGGTTTGCTATAAACGAATTGCCACAAACTATGGCATTTGACCACTCTAAGATTATAGAATTTGTGATTGAAAAACTGAGAGAAGCCATTCATTTTAGACCAATAAGTTTTGAAATGTTGGAAGACGAGTTTCGTTTTTCAGATGTAGAGGTTATTTATAGCCAATTGTTAGAAAAAGAATTGGATCGCAGAAATTTCAGAAAGAAACTTTTAGCTTTTCCTTTTATAGAAAAGACACTGAATAAAGTGAGTACAGGCAATGGTAGACCAGCGTACCTCTATAGGTACAATCGAGAAAAATATAGTACACTTTTAGCAACTAGGAATAAGTATGATTTGAAATTCATCTAGGCTTTGATTTATTCTCCTATTTTTGCGTTCTAAAAATCACATTATGTCAAATCAATTATTGAAAGGAAAGAAAGGAATTATTTTTGGTGCATTGGATGAAAACTCTATTGCATGGCAAGTTGCGTTGAAAGCAAAAGAGCAAGGTGCTGAGTTTATCTTGACCAATGCGCCTGTAGCACTTCGTTTAGGAAAAATAAAAGAATTGGCTGAAATCTGTGAGACAGAAATAATACCTGCCGATGCTACAAACATGGAAGACATTGAAAATCTTTTCCAAACAGCACTAGACAAATATGGTAAACTTGATTTTGTGTTGCACTCAATAGGCATGAGCATCAATGTCCGTAAGAAAAAGCCTTATACAGATTTGAACTACGATTGGTTTATGAAAGCTATGGATATTTCTGCATTGTCATTTCACAGAGTATTGCAAACGGCATATAAGATGGATGCGCTCAATGAATGGTCATCTGTAGTGGCGTTGACGTATATCGCAGCACAACGTACTTTCCCTGGCTACAATGATATGGCAGAAGCAAAAGTGGCATTAGAATCTATAGCACGTTCATTTGGTTATCACTACGGAACGAAGAAAAATGTACGAATCAATACTATCTCACAATCTCCTACGATGACAACTGCAGGTTCTGGTGTCAAAGGATTTGATGTGTTTTACGATTATGCAGAAAAACTATCTCCATTAGGCAATGCAAGTGCTGCTAGTTGTGCAGACTACTGTGTAGCTATGTTTTCAGATCTGACACGTATGGTGACTATGCAAAATCTCTTTCATGATGGTGGATTTTCATCTATCGGAATGACAGAAGCATTTATGGGTTTAGACGAATAAAAAATGACAATCTCTGACAATAGAAGATATTTTGAAATAATCGCTGTCGTTTGTACAGGTTTATTGAAATTTGTCTTTATGGAATGGCTCGATATGAAGTTGATTTATATTGCAGCAGCTATTCTTTTTTGGAGTGTTTATGTCGCTTTTCGTGTCAAAAAAGATAAATCACTGTTAGAATATTGGGGGTTTTCTCGTAAAAATGCAACAAAAACATTTCAAACGTTAGGTATTTTAGCTTTACTATCTGCGATTTCTTTTATCGGGATTGGTTTGGTCAGAAATACAGCGATTATTTCATGGCATATTTTCCCTGTTCTCTTGATTTATCCGCTCTGGGGTATTATTCAGCAGTTTTTGATGATGAGTTTGGTCGCAGGCAACCTCAAAGATCAGACTAAACTTCAGGTACATCCTTTTATTATTATTGGATTGACTGCTTGCTTATTTTCAGTTGTTCATTTGCCTTATGTGATTTTGACTATTGGCACATTCTTTCTAGCGATAGTTTATGCGAGCATTTTTTTAAAATATCGCAATCTCTGGTGGCTAGGTATTTTTCATGGATGGTTAGGAGCGATTTTCTATTATTTTGTATTGAATAGAGATACTTTTATGGAGGTTTTTCAGGCGACTAATTGATTATAATAAAACAAATCAATCGTTAAACATTTCTAAAAGTTCAAATAGACTTAAAAAACTTATACTAGATGACCATAGATAGCTTTTATTGGAAGATAAAATACTAATCTCATTTTGAGCTACGGTATTCAATATTGAATAATCTTTTTCTTTTTCAAAACAGATTGTTTGACCATTGGAAAGTATCAATTTATGACCAGATTTACTTTCAACATTATCTTTTCGTTTACCAATGATTATCTGCTTTATTTTATAGAATTACCCATAAAAGCCACCTTTAGTTAATTTCACTGGATTTGGTGGATGTTCTATCATTCTATTTAAGGCAAAAACAGGCATTTTTTCCATGTGCATTCTTCTGTTAAGTCTAAAGAAAAACTCATTTAGGTACTTTTGAATATGCTCTTTTGATACCTTATGATGAATTCCTCTTATCCATGATTTTATGTTCATTATCAAATTGTGAATATCTGGAAAATTGCTTCCATTGTCTGACTTTTTTTGAACTATGTTATGCGTTTTCTTACTTGGCAAATAGCCTGACCACTTATCTGTGATTACCTCTGAATTTGGGCATATATACTTCTGAAAAATAACATCTAGTTCTTCATTAGAAAAGTTCTCTATTGATAATCCGTATGCTCTCCCAATAGTTGTTTTACCTTGTTTATTTACTATAGATTCCATGGCTATACATATTTTCAACTTATGACATTTATTACTTCTACCTTGACAATCTTTCTCTTTTCCTCCATACATAAATTCATCTACATGAACCATTTGAGTCAATAAATGGCACTCACTACTCTTCATTGATTGTTGTATTTTTTGCTTGAAATTGTAGGCGGTCTTTGGATTTACATCATATTCCCTGCTCAAAGACAAACTACTTATCCCTTTCTTATTTACACTCACTCGATACACCATTTCAAAAGCTGTTGGTAATGCTATTTTAATAGCGTGAAAAAGAGTGTGTGCTGTTGGAGATTCATTGTAACCACACGTCTTGCATCTAATGTCATATTGTAAATGTCCTTTCTTTGATTTATTGCCACCACATTTTCGGCAGCTAAAGCCTTTTTTTAGTTTCTCTTCGCGCAAATACAATTGACATTTTGATTGGGTAGCAAATCGTTTCCTAAACTCTATTATTGAACATCTTTTTACTCGCATAATCTTATTTTTACACAAAGTTATTCAAGTAAAACGCACCCTATCTGCGGTCTAGTGGCTTTTATGGGTAATCCTATTTCTTTTTTTGAGAAAACTCAAATAACAGATCAATTAAGAATAAAGCGCTCCACTTGAGAGATTGGTAGTTAGTTTTATATGTGGGATATATTTTCTGATTATTTGTTTTCATTGATATAATTTAGTGACTAAATTAAAGGTTAAAAATTCGGGACTACGTTTAGCGTAAAAGATGTTTTAATATCTTTAATTCATACATATCAATGATTTCTTTAGTGAAAAACAAATATATACAATTTGATTTGGATTAGAATCTAATTTTTTCGCAGTATTTCACTTCAAATCTTACTATCTTTGTCAGTCCAAAAAATGCCATAATGTCAGAATTATACAATAATGATATCAGCTTTGAACTTAAAGCTAAATCAATAGATGAAAAAAAACAAGGAAAACCTATGACCTTGAAGCGTCCTGTAGATGTACCGAGCAATGGGAAGAAATTTTATATAGAGAGCTATGGTTGTGCTATGAATTTTTCGGATAGCGAAGTGGTGGCATCTATACTAGGACAGAGTGGATATGATAGTACAAAAGATTACAATGAAGCTGATTTAATATTAGTTAATACATGTTCTATTCGTGAGAAAGCAGAGGTAACTGTACGAAAAAGGCTAACGCATTTCAAATCTGCAAAGAAGAGAAATAAAGGGGCGTTAGTAGGCGTATTGGGCTGTATGGCTGAGCGTTTGAAAGATAAATTGCTAGAAGAAGAAAAATTGGTCGATTTGGTCGTAGGACCAGATGCATATCGTACACTACCCAACTTGATAGTTGAAGCCGAGTCAGGACAAAAAGGAGTTAATGTTTTGCTCTCAAGAGATGAGACTTATGCAGATATCAATCCAGTTCGTTTATCATCTAATGGTGTGACTGCATTTGTGTCTATCACAAGAGGATGTGATAATATGTGTTCGTTTTGTGTCGTGCCGCATACAAGGGGGCGTGAGCGTAGTCGACATCCTGAGTCAATTATCGCTGAAGTACAAGATTTGTACAATAATGGCTACAAAGAAGTTACTTTGCTTGGGCAAAATGTAGATTCTTATCGCTGGAGTGATGATCCTAAGGTTAGGGGAAAGAAATTAATAGATTTAAAGGATACGGATGAAGTATTCAATTTTGCTAATTTACTTGAATCAACAGCTAAAATAGCACCCGACTTAAGAGTTCGTTTTTCTACATCTCATCCTAAAGATATGTTAGATGATGTATTGCATGTAATTGCGAAATACGATAATATTTGTAACTATATTCATTTGCCCGTACAAAGCGGAAATAGTGAAGTTTTAGAACGTATGAATAGAACGTACGACCGTGAGTGGTATATGGGTAGGATAGCGGCTATAAATCGTATTATTCCTGATTGTGCGCTTTCTACAGATATTATCACAGGGTTTTGTGGAGAGACAGAGGAGCAACATCAAGACACGCTTTCTATCATGCGAGAAGTGAGCTATGATATGGCGTATATGTTTTTCTATTCGGAGCGACCAGGTACTTTGGCTGCCAAAAAATATGAAGACGATATTCCTTTAGAAGTGAAAAAGCGAAGACTAGCTGAAGTGCAAGCATTACAACACGAAAATTCGTTGAAAAATCACAAGGAGGATGTTGGGCGTGTGTATTCCGTATTGGTAGAAAAAGAATCGAAGCGTAGTAAGGATGATTTTTCAGGAAGAAATGATAAAAATCAAGTAGTAGTTTTCCCTAGAGAAGATTACAAGATAGGTGATTATGTAGATGTAAAGATTTTGTCTTGTACATCTGCGACACTTGTAGGAGTTGCGGTTAAATAATTGATAATTCGTAATTGAGAATTAATAATTAAAAAAGTAAATGAGTTTACAAGGATTAAAACAACGATTTGGGATAATAGGTAATGCACCTGCACTTAACTATGCGATAAGTATAGCGGAGCGAGTAGCACCTACGACTTTGAGTGCCTTGATATTTGGAGAAAGTGGTGTGGGAAAAGAAGTTTTTTCGCAAATAATTCATCAGTTGAGTCCTAGAAAACACAATAAGTTTATAGCTGTAAACTGTGGTGCAATTCCAGAAGGAACGATAGATTCCGAACTTTTTGGACATGAAAAAGGAGCATTTACAGGCGCAAATGAGAAGCGTAAAGGATATTTTGAAGAAGTAGATGGTGGTACTATTTTTTTAGATGAAATAGGAGAGATGCCGCTAGGAACACAAGCAAGATTGCTCCGTGTATTGGAAGCTGGTGAGTTTATCAAAGTAGGTTCTTCTAAATCACAGAAAACAGATGTTCGTATCGTAGCAGCTACGAATAAAAATTTGCTGGAAAGCATTCAGAAAGGAAAATTTCGTGAAGATTTGTATTATAGATTGAGTACAGTTCCGATTGAAATTCCGCCTTTGAGAGAGAGAGGAATGGATGTAGATGTATTGTTTAGAAAGTTTGCTTCCGATTTTGCAGAGAATAACAGAACAGAAACTGTCCGACTTACACAAGATGCACGTCAATTGCTCATGGGCTACGACTGGCCGGGCAATGTCCGTCAATTGAAAAATGTAGCTGAGCAAATATCCATTTTAGCAGATACAAAAGAAGTAGATGTTAAAGAATTGATGCGAGTGCTCCCAGAAGGAACGAAAAGAAACTTACCGACATTAGCGGGCAATTCGGGGAATGATGCAAGCGTTTCTGAAAGAGAAATCTTATACAAAGTCATGTTTGATTTGAAAAGTGATATGAACGATTTGAAGCAATTTGTTCTTCAAATGGCAAAAGCAGGTAATTTTTCTACGGATCAAATTGAAAATATAGGGGAGCCAGTTAACAATAGTATGATGACAGGATATCGTGAGCCTGTATTTGAACAGAAAAAAGTATACGAACCTATGCCAAATGAGCCTGTAATAATGGGACGAGATGAGCATTTTGATGAAAGCGAAACGATAGAAGAGACACTTTCGCTAGCTGATATGGAGAAAAACATGATACAAAAGGCATTAGAAAAATATAAAGGAAAACGAAAAGATGCTGCTAATGAATTAGGAATTTCGGAGCGTACGCTTTACCGAAAGATAAAAGAATATGAGATTACTATATAAATGAAGGCAAAAAGTAGATATATTGTATTAATAATGGGGTTTGTGGCATTGCTCACAAGTTGTAAAATATATTCATTTTCTGGAGCAAATATTGATCCTGCTATACAGACTGTTTCCATTACTTATTTCAACAACAATAGCGGTAATGGACCTGCTTCTGCAAGTGATTTATTTACTGAGGCATTGAAGCAAAAAATATTAAGAGAAACAAATCTTCGTTTGGTCAATGGTGGCGGAGATGTGCATTTTGAAGGTGAAATAGTTGACTATACATATACTATCCAAGCACCTTCTGGCAATGAAACAAGTGATTTGCGTAGGATAACAATGGCAGTAAAAGTCAGTTACATTGATTACGTCACAGGAGAAGAAGGATTTAAAGACCAACAATTTAGTCGCTATGTAGATTATCCTGTTTCTGAGGATATTTCTGGAATAGAAGATGCCTTGATAGACGAAATAAACACACTTTTAGTTGATGATATTTTTAATAAAGCATTTGTCAAATGGTAGATAATTTCTATGCTGCCATATCAGAAAAAACACTATCTGAGGATGTTAATCTTGCTACAGTAAATGATTGGATAGCTAAATATCCTGCTTTTCATAGTGCATATTTATTAAAAGGTTTTTTATTGAATAAAAAATCAGCTGATGCTTTTCAAAATGAAAGTCCAAAGATTGCTGTCAATGTACTAGACAGAGCAAAACTGTTCGATATGGTACAAAAAGATACTGAGTGGGCTGTAGTGGAAAAAAAGAAAGTTGAAGAACCGGTATCAATCGTTTTGGATGATAGTATTGGAATAGAATGGGTTACAGACGAATCTCAAGAGAATGATTTTGATAAAGAAATAGAAGAAATCTTAGATAATGCAATTGCACTAGATAATATAGATGTGCCTATTGAATCAAAAGGTCAAGTAGCCATTACAGACAGTGTAAAATGGATAAATGAAGATTTAGATGAAGGAGTGGTAGAGGAAGAAAATCTTGTAGCAGAAAAAAAGATTGCAGAAAAAGGAATTGAAGGTGAGTTTGTCGTAGAAAAAACTGTTGAAGAACAAGTGGAAATAGATGAGCCTGTCCTAGAGAAAACACCTTTGTCATATACAGAATGGCTACAACAAAAGAAAAAAGCAAAACAAGAAGCAGAAGAAATAGCTGTTCAAGAAGAAGATGTGCCTGCAATAGCATTTGAAATGCCATCGCAAGTAGAAGCAGAATTGATGCTAGAAGGACAACGTAGTAAAGATAAATTGGAAGACTTTATCAGTACTCAAATACAGAAAAAACGTAGGAATAAGCAGTCAGAAGATATTACCTTAGTATCAGAGACATTGGCAGAAATTTTATTGCTACAAAAGAAGTATAACGAAGCGATAAAAACATATCAGGCTTTAAGTTTGAAATATCCACAAAAAAGTACTTACTTTGCACGCCAAATTGAGAAAATAAAAAAACAATTATAGTATGTATATATTCATTGCAGTTTTAATAATGATAGCTTGTGTGTTACTAGGGCTAGTAGTCTTGGTTCAAAATCCTAAAGGTGGAGGTCTTAATCAATCAATGGGCGGAGTAAGTACGCAAGTATTTGGTGCTAAAAATTCTACACAGCTGGTAGAAAAAGTAACTTGGGGATTGGCAGCTACTATTGTAGTATTGAGCTTAACTTCAGCTGTTTTTATCAATAGTGTAAGCACAGAAGATGGTGTTGTAGGTGAGCAAACTCAATTTGAAGAAGCTATGGACGAAGGAATTGTTGCTCCAACGACTCCAGTTGATTTAAATACAGGAGATATTATTCTTAATGAAGGGACAGGAGAAGAGTTGCCAGCAGAGTAATTCTTGATAGATATAAATTTTATGAAAAGCTATTCATCTGATGAGTAGCTTTTTTTATTTACTGACTTTTAGTAGTTGTTCTATTTGACTTGCTACAATTTCAGCAGTTTTATCCCAACTATACTTTTCAGCTTGAAGAAATCCTTTTTTGATAAGTTGAGCACCTTTGTTCTTGATTTCTACAAAAGCATTTTTGATATCTTGTGTATCATTTGGATCGACCAATACAGCTACATCTCCTGCAACTTCAGGCATAGAAGATATATTGGATGTCACTACTGGAACACCGCTCTGCATAGCTTCTATTATAGGAATGCCAAATCCTTCATACAGAGAAGGAAAAATCAGAGCTTCAGCAGTAGCTAATACTTTGTGTAAATCAGTCGGTGTTAAATGTCCCGTGAAAATGATATCATCTTTCCATTTTAAGTTAGCAATAGTGTCATAAAACTTATTCGTTTTCCACCCTTTTGCACCTACGATCAGTAGTTTTTCATCCGTTTGTTGTTCTGATTTGTATAAGTCAAATGCTTGCGCTATTCGAAGCATGTTTTTTCTAGGATTAATAGAGCCTACAGAGATAAAGTAAGGCTTACTCTTACTATATTTTCCCCTTATAGTTGTTTTCTGTTCATCAGTTATTGGTTGGTATATCTCTGATGCTGCACAAGGAGCAATCTCTATTTTATTAGCCTCTATTTTATAGTGTTTGATAATATCTTGCTTGGTAAATTCTGAAACAGCAAGAATCTTATTTGCCTTTTTTGCATAAATTGGAAAAAAAGATTGATAATAAGTACGTACTAGCCAGCTCAAGTGTCCTGGAAAATGCTCGTATGCAATATCATGCATGACTAGAAGGGAAGGAGTCCTATTTTTAAAAGATAGAAAGCTATCAGGACTGAAAAACAAGTCCATTTTATGTTGTCTCAGCCAATTGTTTACACTCATTTCGAACCACCAGTACCATAGTAAAGGATGACGAGCTTGTGGAGGTAATTTATGTGGAATTATATTGTCTGTATAGATGTATTTTTTATCCCAATCTCTATCAAATAAAAAATGGAATTCTATTTCGGGCATTAATTTGACTACACGCTGCATTACTTGATGCGTATAAGTCCCTATACCCTCTAGTTTTGGCAATAAAAATCGGGTATTAACTGCTATTTTTTTCTTTCCATTCATTTGGGTGTACAATAATAGTTATTTTCGCCCGTAAGAAAAACAAGAGTGAAGCAAAAACTATTTTCAAATATCGTTTTTTTAGTTATCGCCAATTTATTGGTGAAGCCATTATGGATTTTTGGGATAGATTTGCAAGTACAGAATACTGTAGGAGCAGCAAACTATGGAGGCTATTTTGCGCTTTTCAATTTTGTATTTTTGTTACACATCATTCTCGATATGGGTATCAATCAGTATCACAATCGAGAGATAGCACAGCATCCCGAAAAACTTAAAGAACAATTCGGAAAACTACTTCTTTTTAAAGCGATTTTCTCCTTTGTGTATATTCTTGCTACATTGGGTTTAGCTGTTGCATTAGGATTTGATGATGTTTGGCATTTGTTAGGATTATTGATACTCAATCAGATTTTGATTTCAGTTATTCTTTTTGCACGGTCTTCATTTACGGCAATGCAGTGGTACAAATGGGATGCTTTTTTCTCAATATTTGATAGAGTTTTGGCTATCGCTTTTTGTTTTATTTTGTTGCAAACGAATAATTTCCAAATTTTAGATTTTGTATACGCACAATCTACCGCATTGATTATTGCAGCTATTTTTTCATTGATAGCAACATCATTCAATTTTATTAAGCTTAACTGCCCTGTTGAGTCTAAAATACTAAAGCTT
>JBMZDS010000018.1:0-13238 GCA_049614465.1 Chitinophagales bacterium | reverse complement strand
TTTACTGCACCTCAAAATTGTTTTACCCCTTTGTGTGCTATAGATACCATTATAATGAGTAATCAATCTATTTGTGATTTCAATACTAATACTTATTCGCAAGAGATTATTGTGACATATCCTAACACTAGTACAGGGCAGATTAATATTAATGGACAACTTTTTGCTTCGACAGGAACTCCACAAACTATCACACTACAAAATCTTACAGCTAATGGACAAGGTGTAAATGTTACTGCTTATTTTGTAAACAATAGTACTTGTGTTGTAAGCATTCCTAATGCATTTACGGCACCTCAAGATTGTTATATCTCTGAATGTCCGATTGATGATATAATCATCAGCAATCAGTCTATCTGTGATGAGATGACCAATACCTATAGTCAAGAACTTATCCTGTACTATGATGATGAGCCTAATACTGGCGAAATAGATGTAAATGGTCAACTATTTACGATTACAAGTAGTCCACAAACTATCACATTGACCAATCTACAGGCAACTGGAGAAATGACAGATATCTTTGCACAATTTACTTTTAATCCTACTAATTGCATATACGTTGTTTCAGATGCATACGCTTCGCCAAATTCTTGCGGAAGTGTTGGTATTCAACATCAATTTATAGAAGGAACACAAGTTTATAGTTATGATAATACTATCGTAGTTGATTTAAGTGAAACAATAATTGATGGTATTACACAAGTAGATATTTTTAGCATCATAGGGCAATTGATAGAACAAGGAGACATTGATAATAATAATCGAGTACAATATCAATTGAACAATCAAGCGACTGGTCACTATATAGTTCGTCTAGTGAATGATGATAAACATGCGAGTTACAAAGTATTTATAGAAAGGTAATAAGACTAGAGTTTTTATTTATCTTTCTTCTTATTCTTGAAAGTAAACTTGTAGGCAAGTTTTAATACTAAATCAGTATCTGGTGCTTCTACATTGAATTGTTTATTCAGAATAAATACATAATCAAGTCGATGTCTTTTCTTGATATTATGCTTCAATCCAGCTGAAAAACGATATTCATTGAAATCATTGAATCGATAATTGAAATTGTAAAATAATTCTGCTGCTACAAAAGGAGTTAAATGTTTATTGATTTCATACTCTACAGCTATCTTATTTCTCCATGTATAATCTGCTGGCGTATTTGCCTCAAAATAACGTTGAAGATTGAGACGATAAGACAAAGACAAGTCATTTATCTTGTATTTAAACTGATTGATAAGATTGATTCTGTGTGAGATATCACCTTGCTCTTTATATACCAATCTATATGAAAAACCAATACGATAAAACTTAAAAGGCTTGTAAGTCAATCCCGCTTCATTTATCCATCTGTCAAAATTACCTATATTATTATCAAAACGAACTTGTTCAGTAATTTCGAGATCGATTTTCTTATACAATTCCTTTTCTAGCGAAACACCTGTCCATAAGCCAAAATCATTTTGTTGTGCTTGCCCTAAGACAAAAAACAAATGGAATCCAATGAAAAATGATATGTTAATTAAGCATTTTTTCATTGGAGAAATTCTTTGTAGAATATTCTGATACGCGCAGTATCTTTAAGGTAATCAACTTCTACAATTTCGTATCGAATAACATCTTTGCCTAATTTTTCTTTCAAATCTTTTATCAATAATTCTTCATTTGCTGGCTTTATATTTTCAATAATTTCATACTGCACAGTCGTCATATGCAATCCTTTATTTGCTGAATATCTTTCAAAAATATAAGCAGCAAAAAGTATAAAGAAGTTCGTGAAAAGTAATTCTGTATAACTCACTTTTTTAGTAGCCAATGCATTGATAACAGCAATCGCCATTACAATAAAAAGATAAGTCATCTCCTTGACTTGTATTGTAGTCGTACGATATCGCAACACTGAAAAAACAGCAAATAAACCAAAGGCAAATCCAATACTCAATTCTACTTTACTAAACAATGCACAAATAAAAAAGATTAAAGGACTAAACATCATAAATGTAAAGACATACTCACTATCTCTTCTTGTTGGTTTGTAGACAAAATGAATGATAGAATACGCTACCATCAAATTGAGGCTTAGACGTATAATAAGTTCATAAAAATCTGTATCAAATAGTTTGATATCGAAAATTCGGAGGGCTTCTAAAAAAATAAATGATTCAGGCATGTAAGGTTTTTTCTAATTTACGTAATCTAGGTTTAAATCTATTTTTCTTCAAATCGGGATGCAATTTCAACATACTAAAACAGTATTTGCTAAAACTGCCTGGATATATTTTATGTTTTTTAAGTACTTGTAGAAAATCACTACTGTTCTTAAATCTATCTTGTTTCAATTCTGCAATAACTAGATTTTCAAAATGATGCTGATTATCATCGTTACTAGTATTGAGCATCAAATCTAACGTACACCTATCTTCAAAATTCTTATGCGCCAATGTTATTCTTTTGAAAGAAATATTGGATTTTTGAGTCAATTCATCTAAAGTGAAATCACTATTTTCATTGACAAAATTTCGATTTTCGATACTATTATCTCCTTCTCCTTTGTTAAGCAATCTACGTGTTTTTACTGTACGAGATTTATTGGTTTTCTTTTTCACTTCCATAAAACTGATATCCGATTCTACATATTTGCGAATACGGATTTTTGTTCTATTGAGCATTCCTCTCTGATGTGTATGGTAAAACAAAAAATTTTCATCATCAAAGTATGTATTCTCATAGGAAGAGATACGGACGTTTTCTATTTCTAGTATATTATAAAAAGGACGTAAATCTTGCAATACTTTCGCCAGTTTCTTTTGATGAAAAAAGAACTTGGTATCTTGTCTATTCATCAGCTTGATAGCATTGAGTTCGTCAAGTGATATTCCTTGGAAAGAATCGATATGTGGTTGTAAGTCTTTCAAGACTAGTCAACATATTTTATCGCAAAAATTGTGTCTAATACTACTTCATCTTTTTTTCCACTAAGTTCTGCAGGTATAATTATAGGTACTGTACCAGCATCACATATTTTACACTCCGAATACGCAAAAACTGAATAAGAACCACCATACAAATATTCAAATCTATAGCTACCATCATAATTGGTACGAGCTTCATCCGAATAATAACTATCCTCTCCATAAACGATATATACTCTATCTTCTGTAGCAGGGTATTCGGCTACAATAACATCAGATAATTCATGACGCTCTTGTACCATAACTACGCCTGTTATCGTATTCTTTCCGCCTACTCCCTCTTCTTTCGAACATGAAAAAAGTAAAATAGCGATGCTAAAAATTAGAATAATATGTTTCATTGATTGGTTTTTAGGACAAAATCTTAACAATATTACGAAAAAAGGAAACAATTATTTAACAATTCAGTAAAATTAGACGCTGCTAAACAAAAAAATCCCAAGCCAAAATAATGACTTGGGATTAGGTTTTCAATCAAAGCGGCTCTATTAAAATCTCAAATTCAGCCCCACCATAAAATTCGCTCCTGCTTGTGGATAGTAATATGGAGTTCCCCAGAATGTATATCCGTTAGATTCGTATTTACGGTTGGTGAAATTATTGACTAAAAGTGAAAATTGAATCTCACGCATAAATTTAGTCGAAGTCGTATAGCTCATATTGATATTGCTATATCTAAACTTTTTCAAAGCAACAGCTTCTGTATTCGCATTGTCCATGAATTGTTCCCCAACAAATTTGTTACTTATTGCTAATTCTATTCCTTTCATCGGTCTAATGCGAGTAGTCAATCCCCCTATCCATTGTGGCGAGTATGATATTTTTGTATTATCATGCGCTGTTACATTGCCGAGATAATCTACTTCTTCAAATTCCTTGATTTCATTGATAGACCAAGTCATATTGGCATCAAAAGAAATAATCTCAGCAATATCCATTCCTGCCTGCAATTCTATTCCTGTACGAAAACTCTTGTCTACATTGGTACGAATAGCAGAACCCACATCATTGAGCTCTCCTGTAAGGACTAGCTGATTTTTGTAATGCATATAGTAGTAATTTGCTCCTAGGCGCATTCCTTTTTTCGCCATGCGATAACCCAACTCCACATCATGTAGTGTTTCATGCTCTGGCACATTACCATTTGGCGCATCAATAAAATCATTTCTCGTAGGTTCACGATTTGCCATTGCATAAGAGCCATATACTTGCGCATTTTTATTCAGTTGATACGTCAATCCTACTTTCGGATTGAAAAAATTCATATCATCGTCATTATATAGTGTGCGCAAATCATTATCTATTCCATCTACAGTATAAGATACTCTTCTAAATTGCAAATCTGCATAAGCTATTAGCTTAGATGTAAGAAAGTAAGTTCCTTTTACAAAAATATTAAAGTCAGTTTTCAATCCATTATTATCATAATAGCGATGATTGATATCTCCATTACTCATATTTTTTGCCCAGATAACTTTTCCAAAGTGGTCGCCATCATATTGATTCCATCCTCCTCCAAGTGTAAATGTTCCTTTCTGTGCTTTTTCGTAGTTAAGTGCATAAGTAAAACCATAATAATTATTGTCCAGCCACCTTCTACGTATCAAATTTGTAGAGGTAATTGTATCTCCACCTATGATTTGGTTTTCCAACTGATAATCCGCAAAATCTGCTCCTACCTTGTATTGCTCAAAATATCCTTTTCCTTTAATCAAAAAAGCACTTACATTGGCATTCCATAGTGTAGCAAATCCTTGAGCAATATGGAACTGATAATGATCTTGCTTGTAATTATCTACTTCATTCTTATAAGGAGTTTCTCTAGCACCATAGTCAGTACCTACGCCATTAAATGTACGATTGCTTTCTAGCGTCTCAGCATCTACGCCATCCCATGCTTGGTAAGTGATTTCTTTTCCCGAAAAATGAGTAAAACGCATGATTGTATTTTTATCATAAAACCCTACTGACATGTAGTATGACTTTAGATTGCTACTTGCTCTATCTATATATCCATCACTATTGATAGAAGAAAGACGACCATCAAACGTAAAGTGTTTTTTTATCAGACCAGTTCCGAACATTAATGTATGCTTGTGTGTAGTAAAAGAACCTATAGAATTGTTAAACTCTGCGTATGGCTTTTTGCTTAGTTTTTGTGTATTGATATTGACTGAAGCACCGAATGCTCCTGCACCATTGGTAGAAGTACCGACACCTCTTTGTATTTGTATATCTTGTATAGAAGAAGTAAAATCTGGCATATTGACAAGAAAAACACCTTGAGATTCTGGATCATTATACGGGATTCCGTTGATTGTAAAATTGATACGAGAAGCATCACTACCTCTGATACGCATATTGGTATATCCTACACCAGCACCTGCATCACTGCTCACGACTACAGATGGAGTTTGGTCTAACAGATACGTAATGTCCTGCCCTAAATTTTGCTTTTCCAAATCCTCCTTATCTACTGTCGTAAAAGTAGTAGGATTGACATCTGTAGCCCTAGTAGCTGTCACGATAACTTCATCAGTGATTACTTTTTTATTTTTTTGCTCAGGACTTGTCCCTATAGCAAAAAGCTCAACATTTATCATGGTAGATGATTCGATATACATTTCTTTTACCCAAGTATCGTATCCCATTTTAGAGATAGTCAATGTGTAAGTATCTGCTTTGGGTAAATCTAGTAGAAAATTTCCTCCTTCAAGACTAAAAAAAGGAGTTTCAACTCCGCTCACATAAACCACACAATCATTGAGTGCCATTTTAGTGCCGGCTTTGGCAATAGAACCTTTTGCTTGTATCTGTGCAAATGAAATACTAGTAATTAATAAGAAAAATAAACTGGTAAAAATACGCTTCATAAAAAAGTTTTTAGTGTTAAATTAAAATACTGCTTTCTACGAATCGTAAAATATAAAGACAAACAAAAAATGTCCTTTCTTCCCTACGCAAGTCTTAACTCGATCAGGTAAATAAGGGTAATTCTCATCAATTTTCACAAAACTGAACCCCTAGAAAGCAATACAAAGGTATAATTTTATTGCTAACAATTGTACTGGAAATATTCCTACTGAATAAAATGTGAAGAAAAAAAATCCCTTAAGTATAATTTGGTATCATCTTTGTATAGTAATTGCAGTTGAGATAATTTTAATGATGTTATGAAATTGATAGTATATACAATACCCTATGATATTAAAGATGAAGTAAAGACAATAAATCGCCTTTTTGAGGATGGTTTAGACAATCTTCACGTCCGAAAACCAGGGTTTTCTGCTTCTACTATAAAAGAAATGATAAAAGGAATAGATCCTCAATTTCATCAGAATTTAGTATTGCATAGTCATTATCATTTGGCATTGACACATGATATTAAAGGCATACATCTATCAAATCCTAATTTTTTCATAAAGCAGCAATATGCAAAACTGCTTAAATTAAAAAAGAACGATTTGCAAGTAGCAAGTACCGTTCATGATATACACCAAACAACAGATATCAATAGTGTAGTAGATTATGCCATGGTAGGTCCATTATACACCAAATATTCTGAAGAGAATAAAAAAACGAATTTCAACAGATTTGAACTAGCTCAATCTGTACAAAATGCGTCAAAAAAATTGATTGCACTCGGAGGTATTTCGATTCAAGACATTCCATTACTTCAACAAATAGGTTTTGCTGGAGTAGCTTTACAAAGCGCTATATGGAAATCTACAGATGCTAATCAAGCCTTCAATGCATTTAAAATGAGTATTGCAAAAGAAGGTGAATTCAATAGAAGTATGGCAATTTAGAATTGTAGCTCCACTCTTTCTACATCAACACTAAGCCTACATTTTTTTCCAAAAATAAGACTGCGATTATCTTCACCATGTCCGCTAGGAAATCCATAACAAACAGGATAATCGAACTCAGCTACATGCTCTGCTATTATTTCTTCTGCACTTTTCCCAAAAGGAATCGTATTGTCATTCATATCAGTCATGCCACCTACGACAAGCGCTTTTAACTTATTGAGTTTTCCTGCTCGCTTAAGCGCTATCATCATTCTATCTATATGATATAAGTATTCGTCCAAATCTTCGATAAAAAGGATTTTATCATCTGTATTAATTCCGCTTTTAGTCCCTAGTATAGCATAGAGCAAAGACAAATTTCCTCCTACTACAATCCCTTCTGCCTCTCCTACTCTATTAAATTTATGTAGAGGCGCTTCTATACTATATTTCTCACCAAAAAGAGCTGATTGTAATGAATCAATCGTATCTTCTGTACTCGTAGGAATCGTACTTGGCATCGCTGCATGCAGTGTTTGAGTTCCGATATAAGTATTGATATGTGCATGTAGGACAGTAATATCGCTAAACCCGACTACCCATTTAGGGTTTTGAGAAAATGGTGTGAAGTCGAGATAATCCATCATTCTGACAGTTCCGTATCCCCCTCTCGCACAAATAATAGCTTTGATGTTTTTGTCGGTCATCATTTGCTGAAAATCTGTAGCACGCGCCTTATCTGTACCGCCATATTGATTCTCTTCTTCCCCTATAGTATCACCCAATTGCACTTGCAATCCCCAACTCTCATAAAGCGAAATAGCGGGTTGTAATTCTTCTTTACTTATCTTTCTAGCAGTACAAACGATACCTATTGTATCTCCTTTTTTCAAAAATGAAGGTTGTCGGAGCATATTTTATCTATTTAAGGATGCAATTTCGCTACAATATGTGCAATTTTGCAAATCGAAATCAAAAATACATGAAAACACCGAAAAGATATACGATTACAGCCGCTTTACCTTACGCCAATGGACCTTTGCATATAGGACATGTAGCAGGAGCATATTTACCTGCAGATATTTATGCGCGTTATTTACGTCAAAGAGGTAAAGATGTCATTTTTATTTGTGGCTCAGATGAACATGGTGCAGCTATCACGATTCGTGCAAAGCAAGAAGGAATCACACCAAAAGAAATAGTCGATAAATATGATGGTCTGATTAATGAAGCCTTTCAGCGATTAGGAGTTTCTTTTGATATTTATCATCGTACATCTTCTCCTTTACATCATGAGACAGCGCAAGATTTTTTTAAAGATTTGTACAACAAAGGTGTTTTTGTAGAAAAAGAATCTGAGCAATACTATGATGAAGAGTTCAATCAATTTTTGGCAGATAGATATATCAAAGGAACTTGTCCAAAATGTGACAGTGAAGGAGCTTATGGCGACCAATGCGAAAAATGTGGCTCGGACTTGAGTCCTATGGATTTGAAAAATCCCATTTCAGTATTGAGTGGAAAACCGCCTACAATCAGAACTACAAAGCATTGGTTTTTGCCATTGAATAAAGATGAAGAATGGCTAAATGAATGGATAAACGAAGGAAAACTCGATGGTGTGCCTCATCATGATGCTTCACTTTGGAAGAAAAATGTAATGGGACAAGTCAATTCATGGCTCAATGAAGGCTTGCATCCAAGAGCAATTACACGAGATTTGGATTGGGGTGTAGATGTACCGCAAGAAATAGAAGGAGCAGAAGGCAAAAAACTTTATGTTTGGCTAGATGCACCTATAGGTTATATCTCTGCAACAAAACAATTGGCAGAAAGTGGGAAAATAGACAATTGGGAACAGTACTGGAAAGATGAAGAGACGGCTTTAATCCATTTCATAGGAAAAGACAATATCGTTTTTCACTCGATTATTTTCCCATCAATACTAAAGGCAAAAGGGGATTTTATTTTACCACAAAATGTACCTGCCAATGAATTTATGAACCTAGAAGGCGATAAAATATCTACTTCTCGAAACTGGGCTGTTTGGGTACATGAGTTCTTACAAGACAATCCAGAAAAAGTGGATGAATTGCGCTATGTTTTGGCAAGTAATATTCCTGAAAGTAAAGATTCAGAATTTACTTGGGAAGATTTTCAGACAAGAATCAATAGCGAGTTAGTGGCTACGCTTGGCAATTTTGTCAATCGCATATTTGTCCTCAATCAAAAATACTATGATGGTGTTGTTAGTAATGATGTGAATTCTTTTGCAGGATTAGAAGCAGAAGTACAGGCTGTTTTTAGTGACAAAAAAGGAAAAATAGAAACTTTGATAGAACAATATCGCTTTAGAGAAGCATTAGAAGTATATATGTCTATCGCTAGAGCTGCCAATAAGTTTTTGACAGATTATGAGCCATGGAAATTGGTAAAAACAGATGAAGCAAAAACAAAAGCAGTCCTATTTGCTTGTACACAAATAGTAGCAACGCTCGGAATTTTAGCAGAACCATTTTTGCCAAATACAAGTCAAAAAGTAAAACGATTGCTCAATGTCGAAGAATGGGATTGGGATGATGCTTGTACACTTGACATTGTAGAAGTAGGGCATCATTTAGGCGAAGCGCAATTGCTTTTTCAAAAAATAGATGCGGAATTTGTAGCTGCTCAAATAACAAAGCTAGAAGCATCAAAAGTAGCTAATGAGAGTAATGACGCTAAAGAAGAAAAACCAAGTTTTGCTCCAATAAAAGAAGAAATACAATTTGATGACTTTGCAAAAATGGATATTCGAATAGGAACGATTACAGAAGCACAAAAAGTCAAAAAAGCAGATAGATTATTGCAATTGACTGTTGATATGGGATTTGAAGTGCGAACTATCATCTCAGGAATAGCAGAGCATTTCGCACCCGAAGATGTAGTAGACATGCAAGTACCTGTGCTTTGCAATCTTGCACCTAGAAAAATGAGAGGAGTTCTCTCACAAGGAATGATTTTGTTTGCAGAAAATAGTGAAGGGAAGTTAATTTTTGTTTCTCCAAAAGAAGCAATGGAAAATGGTGGAGGAGTCGCATAATTATTAATCAATAAAATATAAAGAAATGGAAATTGCAGCATGGTTTATAGGGCTAGGTTTATGTGCAAGCGGAGGTATTCGCTTGATACTCACAATAGCCGCATTTATAGGGCTCAAAGGAGCCAATAAACTTGGAACAGCAAAAGGCGACCAAGTGCAAAAAAATGAAGACATGATGGCTGGTTTCAAGAAAAAAATCTTGATTTATGGAGCGATGGTCATTGTAGGAGCAATTTTGCTGCTTGTTTTCAAATAGATTAAATCATACCTTTGTCAAACATTAAAAACATACAATAAATGTCAAAATACGATATTACCGTTATTGGTTCAGGACCTGGAGGCTATGTAGCCGCTATACGTTGTGCACAGTTGGGCTTCAAGACAGCCATTATTGAAAAATATAACACCCTTGGAGGAACTTGCCTAAATGTAGGTTGTATCCCTAGTAAAGCATTATTGGATAGTTCGGAGCATTATCACAAAGCAGCACACGAATTTGAAGCACACGGCATCAAGACAGGCACAATGTCTTTTGACTATGCAAAAATGGTCGCTCGTAAAGATGAAGTCGTAAGTCAAACATGTGCAGGAGTTGAGTTTTTGATGAAGAAAAACAAAATAGATGTCTACACAGGACATGGTTCTTTTGTATCAAAAAATAAAATCGCAATCAAAAAAGCAGATGGCAAAATTGAAGAAATAGATACTGATAAAACAATTATCGCTACGGGTTCGAAACCTGTCGAATTGCCTTTTATCAAAAATGATAAAAAACGAATCATTACTTCTACAGAAGCATTGAGCCTAAAAGAAGTACCAAAGCACTGTATCATCATTGGTGGTGGTATTATCGGAGTAGAGCTAGGTTCTGTATACAAAAGACTAGGAGCAGAAGTCACAGTAGTCGAGTATATGGATAGATTGATTCCGGGAATGGACAAAGATTTGGGCAAGGAATTGAAGAAAGTATTGACGAAACAAGGCTTCAAATTTATGCTCAGCACCAAAGTAACAGGTGCAACCGTAAAAGGAAAAAATGTAACAGTAACTGCAGAGGACAAGAAAGGAAATCCTATCACACTCGAAGGAGATTATTGTCTTGTAGCTGTAGGAAGAAAACCATACACAGACGAACTCGGATTAGAAAATGCAGGTGTAAAACTAGATGAAAGAGGACGAGTAAAAACCAATGAAAAACTACAAACTAATGTAGAAGGAATCTATGCGATAGGCGATGTCGTAAAAGGAGCAATGCTCGCCCACAAAGCAGAAGAAGAAGGTGTATTTGTAGCAGAGACCATAGCAGGACAGATACCACACATTCACTACAATATGATACCAGGCGTAGCATATACATGGCCAGAAGTGGCTGCTGTAGGCGCAACGGAGCAAGAACTCAAAGACGCTGGCAAAAAATACAAAGCAGGAAAATTCCCATTCAAAGCGTTGGGACGTGCTAGAGCAAGTATGGATACTGACGGATTTATCAAAGTAATAGCAGATGCAGATACTGACGAAATACTAGGCGTACACATGATAGGTCCTAGATGTGCAGACCTTATCATAGAAGGCGTAGTAGCGATGGAGTACAGAGCAAGCGCAGAAGATATCTCTCGTATGAGTCATCCTCATCCTACTTATACCGAAGCCTTCAAAGAAGCATGTCTTGCTGCTACAGAAAATAGAGCATTGCATATGTAATAAACTCTTAGGTATTGAGATAACTAGATATTGAGACTTTTAGACAATGAAACGGATAGACTGATTTTTTTCAGCTATCCGTTTTTTTTATGTGTTGAAAAATAAATGCAATAATTATTTCATTTGACTAAGAAAAATACGAACTTCGCTTATCGCCCGATAAAATGAATTAAAACTCAATTTATCTAAACGTTATGGGCAACCTTAAAAAGACAACGAACAAGTGAAAGATTATTATAAAATTCTTGAGTTAGAGTTCGGTGCTGACATTTTAGCGGTAAAGAAAGCATATAGACGACTTGCTCTAAAGTATCACCCAGACAAGAATAAAGAACCAAATGCCTCTCAGAAATTCATTGAGATAACCGAAGCATATGAAGTTCTTCGAGACCCATTGAAGAAGAGTGAATATGATAGACTCTACCAAGCTTACTTTAAAACAAAGACCCAAGAACAATATACAGAACAGTCATATGAACAGACATATCAACGAAAACAAAAGGAATGGACGGACTTTGGAAGAGAGAAAGCTAAAGAATATTCTTCTATACCATTTGAAGAATTTGCAAAACGACTTCTTAAAGAAGTAAGTGTAGGTGCAAGTTACATTCCTAATGCTATAGCAATCTTATTTGTTGGTGGTGGAGCAATTGGTATGTTGACAATTTTACCAAATGCATTTGAAGATGGTGGCGGACTTGGCTTATTCCTTTTGCTAATGATTGTAGGATTAGGGTATTTAGCATACCGATTATTTCTTGTGGCGCAGGCTGACTACAAAGAAGAAAGAAAACGTAAAATTTTAAATAATAAATAATATGGAAGGATTAGTATTACTCGTAATTTTTGGTGGTATTGCTTTTGCAATTGCTCATTTCTTAGGTAGAAAAAGACAAATTGGTTTTGGTTGGTCTTTTTTCTTTTGCCTTTTTTTAAGCCCTATTGGTGGTTTTATAACTACTATGTTAAGTAGAAAATATTATGACCCTAATCCAGAACCTTCAAAATCAAAAAAAGTATGGGGATGGATTTTGATTGTATTTTTCTCTCTAAGTGTTCTTGGACAACTTATGCGTTTAGGAAGTGGACACGGTGACGCAAGTGCTCTGAATGCTTTATTTATGGCTGTTGGATTTATCGGACTTGGATATTACCTAATTGAACTTAGTAAAGGCAAGAATTTTAATACTGAAGCACTCACCAAAACTGACGAATGAAAGAATGGCAGCCCATAACAAAGAACTGTGGTAAAAACCAAGTAATCTTTCGTTAATTTACAATTAACCTACTTCTATAATTCTCATCATAAATCAAGCCTGATTTTGCTATTGCAAATGCTTGTTTTAACAACTTGTTGCATACAGCTATCAAAGCCAGTTTTTTACTCTTCCCTTTTGCTACTATCCGCTCGTATAGTTCTTTACATGATTTATTATATTTACACGCATTAAAACTACACATGAATAGTAAGTTTCGCAACTTACCATTACCCATCTTACTTATCCTTTCTCTCCCTTTTACACTACTTCCTGATTGTCGTATCAAAGGTGTTAATCCTGCATAACTACACAATTGTCCAGATGTATGAAAATCTTTAAAATAATTGGTCACTACCAATAGCATTACAGCTGTCTTTCTTCCCATTCCTGGTATAGTTTCTAGTCTTGTCAACAAATCTTGTGA